>CACYEW010000198.1 GCA_902773455.1 uncultured Ruminococcus sp. | reverse complement strand
TCTTTTATCTTTGTTTTCATTTTTTTCTCCTTTCAAACGGTTTCACTCAATAAGTCGTAAAAAAGCGCTTGAAGGTCACGAAAAAACGGAAAAAATTCATTTATTCGGTCTTCCGTCCGCGTCGAGACCGTATATATGCGAGATAACGTCGAATACGGGGCGCGCGGCGTTGCCGCCTTTCGCTCCGTTTTCTATCACGCAGGCGATCGTATATTCGGGGTTGTCGTAGGGGGCGAACGCCACGAGCACGGCGTTGTTGTTCGTCTTCGTCGTCTGCGCCGTACCGGTCTTGGTGCCGACGTCGAACTTGTAGTTTTTCGTATCGGACGTCCATTCTTTCGAATTTTTCATACCGCGCTTGACTGCGGCGACCGTCTGTTCGGATATGTCTATTCCGTCGATTATCACGGGATTGTTTTTTTGTTCGTCCGATCCCGAATAATTGCAGGTCTTGTAAAGTATCGTCGCTTTATACCTGCTTCCGCCGTTGAGCACCGTAGATACGCAGCAGGAGAGCTGGAGCGGCGAAAACGCGTTTTTCGACTGACCTATTGCGGCTTGAAGCGTGTCGCCCGGCACCCATACGTCGCCCACGGTCGCCGCGTATTCGGGACCCGCGAGAACTCCTTCCGTTTCGGGAAGCTCTATTCCCGTATGCCTGCCGAGACCGAGAGCGGAGCAGTATCTGTTCATCGTGTCTATTCCGGTGAGTCTGCCGACCTCGAAAAAGTAGTAGTTGCACGATTTGCCTATCGCTTCTTCGAGATTCAGCTTTCCGTGACCTCTTACGTACCAGCAGCTCGGCTGATAGTCCTCGTAAAACGTGTATTTTCCTTTGTCGTCGATCACCGTGTCGGGCGTTATCGTGCCGCTTTCGATCCCCGCAACGGACGTTGCGATCTTGAACGTCGAACCGGGCTGATAATTTCCGAAAAGCGAACGGTCGAAAAGCGGTTTTCTCGGATCGGCGGCGTATTCGGCGTAATTTTCGCCGAGTCTGGTTATATCGTACGTGGGATACGTGGCGAGAGCGAGCACCTCGCCTTTTAACGAAACGACGCTCAGAGCGCCGCTGTCGGCTTTTTCGCCCGAGTCGGGCTCGCCGCTTCTGACGGCTTCGTCGACTATGCGTTTTATCTGCGCTTCAAGCGAGGCGAGCGCCGTCTGTTGAAGCTCTATGTCTATCGTGAGATATACGTTTTTGCCGGGAACGGCTTCTTTTTCGGTCCTGGAGTCCGTTATATTTCCGTATTCGTCCTCCGTTATGACGGTAACGCCTTCTTCTCCGCGCAGGATATCTTCAAAAGCCGCCTCGACTCCGTCGAGTCCCACGGTCGCGTCGTATGAATAGCCCTTCGCGAGGTAAAGATCCATCTTTTCGGACGGTATCTTGCCCACTCTGCCGATTATGTTTGAAGCCGCCTCGGGATAATGATACACGCGTTTGAACAGTTTTTTGACGTACGCTCCGCGGCAGTTCGCTTCAAGTATCTCGGTTATCAGCTTCAGATCGGCTTCGCTTACGAGAACGAAAGGATTGTCCGGCGCGAAGTCGTAAACGTCGAGCGTGTATAACACGCGTATTATCATATCCTCGGTGTTGCTGTCGTATATATGCTCGCCGCCGTCGTCGAGCAGATCGAGCCTGCCGAACAGAGTCTCGTAAAGCTCTATGCACGTTATTTCGGTATCGAGTCCGTAGCGCTTCAAAAATCTCGTGAACCTGTTTCTGACGTAAGGATCCTTCATCGCCTCGTCGTCGTAAGCGACGTGCGGATACGTGCCGAGAGCCGGCATGACGGTGTTTATATCGCAGCCGTTCTTTTGCAGTATCCTTGAAAGCTTCGCTATGGCGGCGTTTTTTTCGGACGGCCGCGACGGCAGCGCGTCGTAATCGAGCATAAGAGCCTGACTGTATTCGTTTGTAACGAGCGGAACGCCGTTTCTGTCGAATATCTCTCCGCGTACCGGCTCGGTAACGATCCTTCTCGTATGCGTGACGGAAGAAGCCGATCTGTAATAATCGGCGCCGGTTATCTGGATGTTTACGAGCTTTATCAGAAAAACGATCATCGCCGCCGCAAATATGATATAAAGCGGCAGAAGACGGAAATTGATTTTCGATACGCTCTTTTTGAATGTTTCAGCGTTTTTCATTCCTGAATACCGTGTAGTGAAGTTTTGTAAGCAAATATACGGGCGCGAATACGATCGCCGTATAAAGCAGCTGAGGCAGAGCCGTGTGGAGGACCGCCTCGAAAAACGGCGCGCCCTTTGTTTTCAGTATCGCCGCGCAGATAACGGAGCTTAACGCCGAGCCGAAAAACGTGCCTGCCGCCGCGGACAAAAGCCGCAGAGAGGGGAATTTTTCGCTCATGACGCAAGCGATCACCGCCGACAAAAGAAACAGTACCGGAGATATGACGTAAGTCGCGGCGCCGGCGATATCGAGCAGAAACCCGACCGCGACGGCGAGTACGGCGAACACCCGCTTTTCTTCAAAGCAGCTCACGCATACGACGGCGCACAGGGCGAAATCGGGTATTACGGAAAGCAGCCTGATATGAGGAAAAACGCTGCACTGCATAAGCGCGGCGGCGAAAAGATATATTGCGGTCAGTATGATCCGCGCAAATCTGTAAACGGCTGCTTTTTTCATTATAAAGCCTTAATTTTCCACGTATTTTTCGTATGAGGTGAGCACCATCACCGAAGAGAAACCGCTCTGTTCGGCAAGCGGTCTGATTATCGCGTATTTCGATCTTGAATTTTCGTCCGTGACGACCTCTGTGACCGTTCCGATCACGAGACCGCGCGGATATACCGAGCCTATACCGGAGGTGAGTATCCTGTCGCCCGGCTTGATGTCCGCCGAGTCTGACAGGTAGCTCATTTTGCAAAGCCCGGATCTGCCGAGCGTGTAGTCTCCCGAAACTATGCCCGCCGCGAGAGATCTCTCGACGTAAGCGCCGACCGAAGAAGACGTATCGGTGATCGAGCACGCCGATGCCCACGTTCCGCCGGCGTCTGTTATGCCGCCGATAAGTCCCCCGTTTCCGGAGATTACGGGCATACCCGCCTCGATACCGTAGTTTTTCCCCTTGCTGAGCGTGAAAACGGTCATATAATTGCCGGATTCACGTCCGATAACGTCGGCGTTCTCAAACGTATAATCGAGATGCTCGGTCTTCAGCTCGAGGTATTTGCGGAACTGATCGTTTTCCTTGCGTATCGCCTCCGCCTCCTGCACCTCGCTCTGCATTTTCTCTATGCGGCTTTTAAGCTCCTCGTTTTCGGCTTTGAGCCTGTCGAATTCGGTTATATAAGCCGCGTAGCCTTCGAGCGCCTGCCCTGTCTTGTCGGCGATATAACGGAACGGGGTGAGCAGTACGTTCAACCCTGATTTTATGTAAGACGAGTAGCCGAGCGAGCTCATTACCGTGAACGTCACGGCGACGAGCACGGCGACGATCACCGTTACGATGAAGAATTTGCTTTTGAAGAATTTCATATATCCTCGTCTTCTCCTATGCAGACTATCTCGGCAAGCTCGGACGGGCTCGATATTATCCTGTCCATACCGCGGCTCACGCAGTCGAGCGGATGTCTGCATATAACCGCGGGCATACCGAGCTTTTCGGTTATGAATCTGTCGATGCCGGAGAGCAGAGAGGAGCCTCCGCAGAGTATCATGCCTGAATCGTACGCGTCCGACGCGAGCTCCGGAGGAGTCGCTTCGAGCACGGAACGTATGCTCTCCGTGATCTTGAGAAGCTCTTCTTCAACGGCGGCGCGTATTTCGCCCGAGCGTATCGAAAGCCGCTCGACCTGACCGGTCAGAACGTTTCTTCCGTGCAGTTCGAAATCGCCTTTTTCGGAGAGCGGATGCGCGGAGCCTATCGATTTTTTCATTATCTCGGCGGTCTGCCTGCCTATGACTACGTTATACTGATCCTTGACGTAACGGACTATCGCGTCGTCGAAGTTCAGACCTCCCGTGCGTATCATTCCGGACGAAACGGATCCGCGGTACGAGATGAC
>CACYEW010000197.1 GCA_902773455.1 uncultured Ruminococcus sp. | reverse complement strand
AGCAAATTTAGCTGGGCGAAGCCCAATTTAGCTCGCCGCAAGGCGAATTTAGCTGCGGTGTACTTCCTTACGAAGTACACCGCAACGGAGCGTTTTTTACGTTAAACTTTTATTATTTGACTTTCTTTGCAACTACGGCGCCCGCGAGAGCAACGCAGCCGACAGCCGCGATGGCGATGATCGCCGCGTCAGATGTAGGAGAAGGTTCAACGGGATCGCCCGGGTTTTCGTCGATTTCAGCGGGAGCGAGCGTGAAATCGTCTACCGTGATATAGTTGTTTCTCTGATAGAAAACTATCGAGCCTTCCGCGAGAACGGATACGTCGAACGTGCCGAGCTCAGAACCGGCGGGATCGAAAACGGTCGCTTTGGTGTAAACGCCGTCGGCAAGGCCGGAGAGTTCGATCGTTGCGAGTTCTTTTTTGTTTATGAGGACCGTGATAACGCTGCCGAGATCTATAACATCGAACGCAGCTTCCGAACCGTCGCCGAAGCCGTCGGGGCGGTTTACAGCGACTGCGGGAGCGTCGCCGTTAGCTCCGCCGTTGCAGAACGTGATGCCGATCTGTTCGCCGAGCGTGGAGTTAGCCGCGCCGTAAAGGTCGAACGCGATACCGGTGCTTGATTCGGAGGCCGACGGAACGCCGAATCTGCCGCCGTTCATAAGGCCGCCGTGTTCGCCTTCGGGAGCGCGGAGAGCGAATCCGTAGTAGCAGTCACGGATCGCGCCTGCGATCTTAAATGTGGCGTAGTAGTTGGAGTACGCCGCCGCGGTGTGGAATTCGGGAGAAGATTCTACCCAGTTGTTGCTGTGACCGAGATGCATTTTGCCGCCTTCGATCTTATAACCGGACCATGCTTTGAAAAGGTCGGTGTTGAGCTCGCCGCTTTCGAAATCTTCATTGATCAGGAAAGAACCTACGCTGATCTTTGTCTGCGCATGGCTTGCCGCGAAAGCGGTAACGCAGAGAACTGCCGTCATCATGACAGCGAGAACGATTGCGAAAATTTTCTTCATTTGTTTTTTCTCCTTCTTTTTTTTGAAAAGCAATACTGCGCTTTTCGGTTTATGATATTATATCACATTTATTTTGATTTGGCAAGTCTTTTTCGAAAAAAAGTTAAGGTATTTAAATTATTTTGAACAAATGATTCAAAAAAACCGGCGCCGTTCAGTCGGCTTTCATCTTTTTGCCGAATATGAATACGGATAAAGCGAAGATCACGACCGTGTAGCCGAGAACGATCAGCGTCGGTACAAGCACGTCGCCCGAGCCGGAAAGGGCGTTCTGCACCGCCTCGGTCGCGTTTTTGAACGGCAGTACGTTCATGACCTTGATGAATCCGCCCGAAAGTCCCTCGACGGGAAACCACATGCCGGACAGTACCGACTGACCGGTTATGATTATCGACGATACGCCGCCGATCGATTTTTCGTTGCAGACCGAGCCGAAAAGCACGCCGAACGAAATGAAGAGCAGAGAAGTGACGAGACTTATGAGTATCGCCCATACCATGCCGACGGAAAAGATCGAGCTGTCGATAATGCCGCCGACCGTAAAAAACAGAACAGACTGTACGAGCGTTAAAGGGAGCATTGCGAGCATATACGAGGATATGAATTCAAACGGTCTTGCTTTCGATACGTAAAGCCTCGTTAAAAACGAACTCGATCTGTCAACGGCGATCAGAAGTCCCGCGAAAAGCGTCAAAAACGACTGCGAGAAAACGACTATGCCCGGAGCGAGATATTTCATCTCGAACTGACACGTTAAACCGTGGAACAGATAATAGAAAAGTATCTCCATTAAAAGCGGCAAAGCGATCATGAATACGAGCGATAAAGGATCGCGCAGTATCTCTTTTATGTTGCGCCGCGTAAGAGTGATGATCCTCGATACGGATTCACGCATTTTCTTCACCTCCCGCCACTATTTCGATGAACGCGTCTTCGACGCTTGATTTGCCGGTCTTTTCGTACATTTCTTCTTTTGTGCCGGAGAAAAGAAGCTCGCCGTCCTTCATAACGCCTATGCGGTCCGACAGCGCCTCGGCTTCTTCCATGTAGTGCGTCGTCAGTATCACCGTCATTTTGCCTTTGAGCGCCGAGATGGTTTTCCACAGCTCGCGGCGCGCTATGACGTCGAGACCGAGCGTCGGTTCGTCCAAAAACAGGACTTTCGGCTTCGTTACGAGCGCAAGAGCTATCGAAAGCTTTCTCTGCCAGCCGCCCGAAAGCTTTCCCGCCTGCTTTTTCGCCTCTTTTTCAAGCCCGAAAACGGAATAAACGTATTTTTTCGTCTTCTCGATCTCTTCCTTGCGTTGCCCGTTGAGCTTCGCGTAGAATTCAATGTTTTCTTCGACGGTCAGCTTTCTTCCGACAGCCGTCTCCTGCATCGAGATATCGACGAGCTCTTTGACCCTGCACTTTTCTTCCGTTACCGAATGACCGAGTATGTAAGCCTCGCCGCCCGTCGGAGCGGTGAGGGAACAGAGCATTTTCACAGTCGTCGTTTTGCCCGCGCCGTTCACGCCGAGCAGAGAATAAAGCTCGCCCTCTTCGATGCAAAGATCGAGCCCCTTTACCGCGACGGTCTCTTTGTATTCTTTACGCAGAGCCTTCGTTTCTATCGCTGTCATACGTTGATGCCTCCCATCATTTTGTAAAATTCGTCGTCTTTCAGAAGCGCCATTCCGCGATTCTTGTCGCCCATGAACATCAGCGTGTCGCCTTCTTTGATATCGAACATCTTACGCGCCTCGACCGGCACGGTGATCTGCCCCTTCGGACCGACCCTGACGCTCACTATGAATCTGTCGTTATCGTGTTTTTCCACGTTTTACCTCCTACAATTCTTACTTTTCTTACATTGTAGCACAAAAAACCGCCGTTGTCAATATCGGCGCGGAATTTTCAGAAAGATTTTCGATATTATCATACCCCGCCGGCGGAGCGTAAGGCGCAGTTCAATTCACGGCGAAGCCGGATCATGCCGCGAAGCGGCAATTCACGACGGCAAAGCCGTTGATAAAAAATACAGGCTGAGAAAAAAGATCCGTTTCTGATCCATTATCTCAGCCTGTTTACGCGTTTGCTTTTACAAATCAAAGCAGAAGAGCCGTAACGACGGCGGCGGCGCCGAGAACAAAACACGATACGGAAATAACGTAAACGTCAAATCTGCGTATTTTATGCCACTCGATACGGTCGGGCGTCATTTCCGTTCGCGCCGGCAGCGCTTTAATTCGGTACGCGTTTTGAAACGAACAGTAAATATGCTTCAATTTCAGTAAATAACCGATAAAAGTCCATACGGCGTATATTATCAGCGCGATGCCGAAAATCAACAGAGAACGTGTAATGACAAGTATGATAATCACCGTGATAAAATACACGTACCGGTGAAATACGGCAAGCGCTTTGATGAGGAAAAGACGGAATTCCCGGTCTTTCATCGCTTGATCTATTCGATTATGAGTCTGTCGCCGGCGATGCGGTCAAGGTGCTGATGCTCGGAGAAATACTCTTCGATGACCTGACGGCAGGACGTCGAAAGCGTGCGCCTCGGACCGTTTTTCAGCACGTCGGAGAGCTTCAGACCGAACGAATTTTCAAAGTTGTTGTAATGGAACTGCTGAAGACCGAGCGTGAACAGACGGTCGTCGTCAAGATCCTGATCTTTGAATTTGAATTCTTTGTATTTATGCTCGGGGCGCGAGTAAACGACGTGCAGACCGTCGGAAAGCTGGTAGAATTCGGAATGCTCGCCCTTCCATACTCCGTCGCGCATCATGTATTTGAGCATCCATTTGAGCTGCGCGCCGGTCACGTTTACGGCAAAGACCGGATCGTCGTACGGGAACGCTTCGGTAAGGTTGCCGAGCGTGACTATCGGACCGAGCTCCTCGATACGCAGACTGCCCGAGCCGAGCAGCATTATATCGAGTCCGAGGCTCTCTTTCAACGCGTCGGCGAAAAGTCCGCCGAGCGCGGTCTCCTGAGTCCTTGACGGATGCGTGAGCTTGCGGTTGAACCTCGTGACGACTCTGCAGTATTTTTCGTCCGTTTTGCTCTTGTAGCCGGATATAAGATTTTCTATATCGTGGTCGATCGGGCAGTTTTCCCTGTTGATCGGCACGCTTCTCCATTTGCTTT
>CACYEW010000196.1 GCA_902773455.1 uncultured Ruminococcus sp. | reverse complement strand
GTGCTTTTGCGTTATTTATGCGGAAGGATATTATACAGATCAGACAGGTTCACAAATCAAAAGAAAGATCGGGATACCTGCTCTATCAAAAGCGCATCGAAGGCGTTTTTCTTTATGTTGATTGAAAACTTAATAAGTGAAGACGGCGTCTTCGCCGGAAAGCGAAATCAGGCGTTTTGTTTTGTCAATAACCGAGAAATTCTTTCAGCTTAACGTCGGAAATAAGGTCTTCTTTGTCTAAACCGAATGAATAGCCCGGAACGATCTGCAGATAGCGGTCAAGAAATTCTCCGTAGGTCTTCGCTTCAAAGCAGTACGGGGTGATAAAGAATTCTCTGTTGCCGCCGGTCACCCGGTCGCCCGCCTGTACGTCGACCTTATAATCTCCGGTCTTCAGCTTGAAAAATATGTAATGCTCGAGATGCCAGCCGTGAAGTTCGATATCCCCGAATTTGACTTCATACCGCGAAACAACGGGATTCGCTCTGAGCGCGGCGTTCTGATAATCGTGTTCAACGTATTTTATGAAATCTTCGGCGGATCTGCAGTCAAGTACGAAATAATCGCTTTCGCCGGATGACCGGCTTACGAATTCAAAATCGCCGTCGATCTGTTTTATATCGTAATGCCACGCGCTGTCGATTATCTTTTTGTCGAGCCAGCGGTATTCACGCTTTACGTTATTGAACGCTTTTTCAAGATACGGTCCGACGTCGGTACCGAATTTGAATTTTACCGCGGGGTCGGAGTCGCGCACGGCTTCTCTTGTGTATTCGCAGAGAAAATCAACGAACTCGTCGGCGGTATCGCCGTCTTTCCATTCATCGACGAGCTTTGAGTCCATAAACGTTCCGTTATCCAACCCGAAAACGTATTTGCCGTGGATGGGAGTGATGATATACTGCGTTTTCTTTTTCATCTGCGCGAGAGACGCCCACGGATAATCTTTACGGAGTTTTTCAAGCGCCTTTTCGTAATATACTCCGATATCCGTGCCGTATTTGAATTTTACCGGATCCGTTGAAGGAGACCTGTTCAGCTCTTCTTCGAGCAGTCTTTCTTTTTCGGCTTTTTCCTCACTGGCGAAAATATCGTCTGTACTTAATTCGGTCCACGCCCACACCTCTTCCATACCGTAGCAGGCAAGAGCAGGCGCGTAAATAAAAGTACCGGATTTTTTATCACGCCAATAGTCCCATCTGCCGGAGCCGAGACCGCCGTTTTTTAAGATCAGAAGACAGTATTGTTCCTGTTTGGGCAAGCCGTCCTTAAAGGTTTTGAAGTCTTTGAACACAACGGAGCGGACTTCCTCGGTTTTGTGACCGAGATTTATTAAACCTATCTCTTCGTCCTCAAGACACTCCGTAAGATCGTATCTCTCGAGCGAATGCCATCTCGATACTTCGGATGAGTCAACGGAATCGGCTGTACCGCGTATAAACTTGCCTTCCGTGCTTTTTTTGCTTTTATACTCCCTCGGATTCCACTCTCCGCCGGTATAACGGCCGTCTTTCAGCTCGAGAAGGCAAAACTCCCCGTACTCGGGCATATTACCCGCCTTAACCTCGTTAAATGTGTTAAAAGACAGTCTTAACGTGGAATGATCGCACTTAAACATTTTCTCACCTCCGGGTATTATAATATCATAATTGTATGAATAAATCAAGCAGCACGAGCTTAACGAAGACGCCGGAACGCCGGTAAGCGAAAATTTATTTATTACCTATTGACAAAATAGGTAAAATCAGGTATAATATGATCAAGGTTCATATAAGCGATCGGAGTAAATGTGATAACGGGCGCACGGTACGAATATCACCCGGTTTACAGACTTATGCAGCAGATCAAAAGAGGTAAAAATGAAAAAACAAAATCTCAAAACCGATTTTCACGTTGAACTCATCCCTCCGAAGCAGGATTCTCAGAAGCTGGAGGAAGATCTGGCGCTGTTTGCTTCAAAATTCGAGAGAGTTACGGAGAGCGGCTTCACGGCTTCGATAACAGACAACGCCATGGGGCTCACGGCGTTTCAGGGTCACGAATGTATCGAGGAACTCGGACTGTCCGCGCGTCCGGATCAGGTCCTGATACATCTGAACACATTCCATACGAAACAGGATCTTCACCGGATACTCGACGGCTGTGAGGCGCTCGGCATAAGATCCCTGCTCGTTATAAGCGGCGACGGCTCTCCGCGGCTGCCTAAGCTGAAGCCGGCTGACGTGGAGGCGGACAATACCGCCGCCGTTACGTCCGTGGAGCTGACGCGGTATATCCGTAAGCATTATCCGTCGTTTACCGTAGGCGCGGCATTCAACCCGTACGAGCCGGAGGAGCATGAATTTGAAAAGTTGAAAAGAAAACTCGACGCCGGCGTTTCTTTCGTAATAACTCAGCCTTTAATTGAAAAGAACAAAGCGACGGACAGGCTTTTGAACGAATACCCGAAGCTGCCCGTTATCATTGAAGCGTGGATGTCAAAAAAACTGTATCTGTTATCGGACGTCGTAGGTTAT
>CACYEW010000195.1 GCA_902773455.1 uncultured Ruminococcus sp. | reverse complement strand
TTGATCTTCAGGTCGCATTTCGCGTAGATCGCGCCTTCGCCCTGATTTTCATCGTCGGTTGTTTTGGTGCTCCGTGTGTCGTTTATTACGTTTTCGGTGCCTTTCTTTGCGGAAACGTCGACCGTGCCGGCCGATACGATCTTTATCGGCGAATCGCTGCCGTTGTTTATCGTAGCGTCGGAAAGCTCGATCACTACCTCGTCGTTCTCTCCGGCGTCAACGACGATCTGTCCTTCGAGCAGACCCGACGCGGCGTACGTTCCCGCCGAGGTGATCGTATATACGTTCCCGAAATTTGAAAATGTTCCGTCCTCCGACGTCATTTCAAACGTACCGGTCGCTTCTTCGGCGGTGATGTTCTGATCGGTCGCCGGCTGTGCGTCGTCGCTTACGGTATTTACCGTGCCGTTCGTCCCGGCGCCGGTTACGCCGTTTGCCGTTTTGCAGGCGGCAAGTCCAAGCGCAAGGATCATCGCGAGGATGAATGCAATTATCTTTTTCATTTTTATATCTCCTTTTTCTGTTTTCTTCTGAAAACAACGATCCTCATCCGTTGTTGCTGTACGCATCATAACGGATGAGGATTGAAGAAAGATTGAAGTTTTTTAAGTTTATTGAATTATTTTTTCGTCGGAAGCGATACCGTGAAGACAGCTTTTCCGTCTTTGTATTCCGCGCGGATCTGCCCGCCGTGCGTCTCGGCAACGGCTTTTGCTATCGAAAGGCCGAGCCCGTAATGAGCGTCCGCTTCATTTCTCGCTTCATCGGTGCGGTAGAAGCGCTCAAATAAACGGGATAATTGTTCGGCGCTCATCTCGCGCGCTCCGTTTGAAACGGTCAGGTTTGCGTGATGCTTTTCCTTGTGAAGCGAAAGACCGATCGTATCAGTCGTGCCGTGAGAAAGCGCGTTGTCAAGTAATATGGAAACGAGCTGACGGAGCTGGTTCGGATTTCCTTCCACGAAGATCCCGGGTTCGGTATCGGATCCGATCTGCTTTCCCTTTTCAAACGCGAGCGTCTCAAAAGGGAGAACTTCGCCGTCAACCAGCTTTGAAAAATCCACCGTTTCTTTCGGTATCTCTCCGTTTTCGGCCCTGGAAAGCGCTAAAAGCTGTTTCACGAGGTCGGACATACGCCCGTTTTCGTAATCTATATTGTCTAACCACTCGTTTTCTCCGATCTCACGTTTCAAAAGCTCGCTGTTTGCGGAGATGACGGCGATCGGCGTTTTCAACTCATGTCCGGCGTTAGAAACGAACCTTTTTTGCCGTTTGTCGTTTTCCTCAAGCGGGCGGACGATCTTATGCGCAACGAAAATCGATATGACGATGAGAACGGCAAGCGCCGCCGAGCCGATGATCAGCATCCGCCAGAACAGGCGCGTCTGGTTATTGTCGTTGATCGTTTGGTCGATCATGGCGACAAGCGTGTAATCTCCGCGCTCCTCGACAAGATACGTCATATTGCCGACTTTGCCGCTTTTCTTTCCCTTGCTCAGTATTGACGCCGCGGTTTCAAGCAAAGATTCATCGCTTTGAAGACTGTCGCTGGCGCCGCCGACCGCAAGGACGTCCCCGCTTTCGGAATATGCGACGGAGTAGAAGGTCGAAAGCTGAAACTCCCGTTCGCCTTTTCCGCGTCCGTCATCGCGCGGTTCGCGCGGCTCGTTTTTGTCATTCGGCTTGAAATCCGGGCGGTTGCCCCCGTCGTGCTGAGGCGTCTGTTCATCAAGAGTGTAGCGTTCGGCAAAGGTGGCGAGCATTTCCCGGCTGTCTCTGTCAAGCGCGATACGGTTTGAAACGTATATCGTCGTCAGAGTTACTAGCATCAGCGCGAGAAGCGAAAATACGACCGTAAAAACGATTTTTCTTCTTGTTTTATTGAACATCCTTACACCTCAATTCGTATCCGATCCCGCGCAGCGCCTTGATCTCGCATACGGAGCCGACAAAAGCGAGCTTTTTGCGGGCAAAGGACATATATACTTCCACGTTATTGTATTCCGAATCGCTTTCGTATCCCCATATCTTCAGCGCGATCTGTTCACGGGAGAGAACCTGTCCCTGATTGGCTATCAGATATTCGAGTATACGAAGCTCCTTTTCACCGAGGCGCACGCTCTGACCGTTATCGCATTTCAGTACGGCGTTTTTTACGTCGAGCGTCAGATCCCTGTACGTCAGACTGCCGTCGTTTGTCGGAAGATTTCGCCTTCCGAGCGCACGCAATCGCGCGAGCAGTTCTTTCGTCATAAACGGCTTCGTCAGATAATCGTCAGCGCCGCTGTCAAGCCCCTCGACCTTGTCGTCGAGCTCGCTTTTCGCGGTGAGCATAAGGATCGGGGTCTTTATTCCCGATTTTCGAGCCTGTTTTGCTACGTTATACCCGTTCATCCCCGGCATCATCACGTCGAGTACCGCAAGATCGTAAACGCCGCTTTCGATCTCGTAAAGCGCGTCCTCGCCGTTGTCCACGGCGGTCACCTCATAACCTTCCTGACGCATGATCTCGCACAGCGCCCGGTTCATTCTTTTTTCATCTTCTGCAAGCAATATTTTCATACGTTCGTCCTCCGTTATGCTTCATTTTACGGGAGAAGATTGAAAATGGATTGAAACCTTCAAATGATTTTTCAGAATGTATATCACAATATCACCTCCGACCCGCAAAACCCGTGGCGTTCCTCGCGGTCGAAGACGGACCGCGGGAGCTGAGGAAGCTTTTTCTTTGAAAAGGCCGTCGAGCCGCGGCAGGCGTTGAAGTTCGCCGCAGGGAAGACCGCGTATTCGCAGTCGTCCCGCTTCGTTCTTTCAACCGTATATTCCTTTGAGGAACCGGCGGCGTCAAAGAAAAATCGCCGGTCACCGTTTTCCCTCCTCAAGGCGGAAATGATGCCGAGCGCCGGTATTTGTCTGATCGCGTACTTCTGTTTTGCCATACCGCGCCTCCCGATAATTTACCGGAGAGCATTATATCACAAAAGTCGAAAAAAGTCAATATGGAGTAATTTGATAACTGTTCGCACTTTTTACCTTTGTGCGATTCACAGCGTATCTGCCCGACAGTCTTTGAATATCAGATAGGTAAAGGTCTCCGCCGTTTCAACAGGAGCTTCGGAGTATCACATCCTCCGTTCTGTCTCATTTCCGCGAGCGTATTTGACAAACCCGGCGACGACAGAGCGCCGGCGAACGGATCTGTGAGAACGGTACGGTCTTACGGGATGGATATGTTGAATAAATAACGATCGGAGATAAAACGAAAGTTATTTTTATTATATTCACCTGTACTCGCATAATTTTACCGCTTTACGTACAATAAAAAGTTGACACGCGTAAAAAAATGTGATATAATCAAAATATTAAGTTATAAACGTATTAAACGTATGTCTAAAAAGGGGGAAAAACGGTGAAAAAAGTTTTGGCGGTCATAGATATGCAGAAAGACTTCGTTGACGGAGCTCTCGGCAGCAAAGAAGCGGCGGCGATAGTGCCTGCGGTCGTAAAGAAGATCAAAAGCTTTGACGGCGAGATTTTCGTTACCTTCGATACGCATTTTGAAAACTATATGGATACCGCGGAAGGGAAAAAACTGCCCGTTCCTCATTGCGTCAAGGGAACAAAGGGATGGGAGCTGAACGCCGACGTTGCGAAAGCTCTGAAGAAAAAGAAATTTACACCGGTCGAAAAGCTTACTTTCGGATCCGTTGAATTGCCCTCGCTGATAAAGAACGCTGTCGGCGGCGAAGACTTCACGGTCGAGATAATCGGACTTTGTACGGATATATGCGTCGTATCGAACGCACTTATCATAAAAGCGAGTTTTCCCGAGACGCCGATAACGGTCGATGCTTCATGCTGCGCCGGCGTTACGCCGGAAAAACACGAGGCGGCGCTCGAAACAATGAGAAGCTGTCAGATAGACGTTATATAAGATCCGGAATCGTATAGAGCGGACCGAAGCCGTGAGAATAAACGGGCAAACGAGGTCCGGCTCTGATTTTCCGCCTTATTTTACGCAATTATGCGCGAAATTTGTAAAAACCGCCCGATATACGGAGCCGGTCTTAATGCATACCATGCAAAAAACATATTTTCGGAGGATCATAATGAAAAGAATAAATAAGCTCACGGAAGAATTCAAGGCAAAATACGAAAAATTCATAATAGGCTGCGATTCGATCGAAGAGACTGAAAAGTGGAATAAAGAACTGAACGGCGAAATGGACGTTTATTATGAAAACGAGATAATGTGCCTGATCGTAAATCTTATCGTATCGGACGGCGAGATCAGAGAAAAAGAAGTCGAATTTCTCAATCTGAATTTCGGTTTTCAATATACCGCCGAAGACGTAAAGGAGCTTTACACCGGCAGTCTCGAAACGGTAGAAAACGATCTTTACGCAAGGATCGGAAAAGACATAGCCGAACTGCAAAAAGTAAACGAAAAGCTTTCCAGGGCCTTCTGTGAAGTTATCGGGATCATATGCAGCATAATACTCGAAAGCGACGGTTATGCGACAGATGAAGAGCTTGACGAGCTTACGAAAATCAGAGAAATAATTGCAGAATAACCAGTTTCCGAACGGAAATATCGGAGGAATTTGAAATGAAATGGATCATTTGGTTCACCGTCGCCGCGGCGCTGTTCGTTTGCACCGCGGTATATGCGCTGCTGACGGCGATCGGAAAATATAAACGCGGCAGAGTGCTGACTCCTTTCAACATCATGTTCTTCGGTTTGTTCGTATCGTCGGCGATAAGTCTTATCCCGATTTACGGAGAAGTTCTGAAGGATACGTCGCTTCACGTTATGAAAACCGTTTTGTTTGCGCTGCATCATACGTTTCAGATGTTTACGCTTGACGCCGACAAAGACGTTATTCTTAACAATATCAACTGCGACAGTCCGGCGCTTCAGGCGATATACTCCGGCTTTTTGTCGGCGATGACGGTGATCGCTCCGATGCTCACTTTCGGATTCGTGATCTCTTTCTTCAAAAACCTGTCGGCGCATATCAGCTATATTCTGCACAGATTTTCCGACGCGTATATCTTTTCGGAGCTGAACGAAAAATCGCTTGCTCTCGGCTCGGACATCAGACGGAGGAACAGAAGAGCGGTGATCGTTTATACCGACGTCTTTGATAATAACGACGAGGCCTCGTACGAGCGTCTCGAAAGAGCAAAAGAGATCCGCGCGATATGCTTCAAAAAGGATATACTCGCGATAAACTTCATGCATCATTCCAAAAAATCTCCGATCACGTTCTTTATCATAGGTGAAGACGAGACGGAGAACGCCTCGCAGACGCTGCAGCTTGTCGGAACGGACGGCGGCTGCGAAAAGGCGAAAAGAATTGCAGGATCCTGTAAAAACAGAGAGAATACGAGGCTTTTCGTATTTTCGAACAATACCGAAAGCGAGCTTTTGCTCAATAAAGCGGATCGCGGAAGTCTGAAGATCAGAAGGGTGAACAAGATCAGATCGGTGATAAACGAGACGTTTTACTCGGAAGGGACAAAGCTGTTTGAAGAGGCGAAGGCGGGAGAGGACGGGATCAAAACCATATCCGCCGTCGTAGTCGGCACGGGACGCTTCGGAACGGAAATGATCAAAGCTCTGTCGTGGTACTGCCAGATGGACGGATACAGGATAAAGATAAACGTATTCGACAAGGACGAAAAAGCGGAAGACCGGTTTGCCGCATCAGCGCCGGAATTGATGTCCGAAGAATATAACGGCGTGCATATTGACGGAGAGGCGGAATATACGATCGTATTCCATTCCAGGATTGAGACCGGTACAAAGGCTTTTGCAGAAAAGCTTGCCGAAATAACCGACGTGACTTACGCGTTCGTTTCGCTCGGCAACGATGAGGACAATATAAGAGCCGCAGTAGATATGAGAATGCTTTTCGAGAGGATGCGCGTCAAGCCGAGAATACAGACGGTCGTTTTCAATACTGCCGAAAAGAACGCGCTGGCGGACGCCGCGAATTTCAGAGGACAGAAATACGATATCGACGTAATAGGCGATACGCAAACGGCGTATTCGGAAGCGGTCATACTTAATTCCGAGCTTGAGGGGTGCGCTCTTGCCCGTCACCTGAAATGGGGCAGCGAAGACGATTTCTGGCGTTATGAATACAATTATAATTCGTCGGTCGCGTCCGCGATACATATGAAAGCGCGTATAGCGTGCAAAATTCCGGGAGCCGATAAGAGCGAAGATGAACTTACTGATGAGGAACGCACCGTTATCGAACGTCTCGAACACCGCAGATGGAACGCTTATATGCGCTCCGAAGGATATATATACAGCGGTTCGCCTGACAAAGCAAGCCGCAACGATCTCGGCAAAATGCACCACGACCTCGTGAATTGCGCCGCGCTTCCCGATGAAGAAAAGAGAAAAGACAGCAGAGTCGGAACGAAATAAACAAGGGAGATAAGAATATGGAGCTTTATGCCATCTTTTTGACGATTTCCATAGCAGTCCTCTCCGTTATGATCGCTTACAGAGTCATAAGCGCAAAAAAGATAAAAAACAGAGACAGAAGAACGTTTACGAACATACAGTGGGTGACCGTAAGCGTTTTCGCCGCCGCCGTTCTGATGTTCATCCCGTTGTATTACAACGATCCTTCGTTAAAATTCGGCGACGGGTTTGCTTTTATAAGACCGTTTATAATCTCCGTTCACAGTACGCTTCGCCTTTTCATTCTGGACGGAGAATTTGACACGGTAATAAACGCGACAAAGTTTTTCCGCGGCGAGATACCGCTTCACGTCTTATACAATTTATACGCCGCGGTCATTTATACCACGGCGCCGATACTGACCTTCATCAACGTTATTCTGCTGTTCGAGAAAACGGTCAACAAAATGAGATATTACGCGATAAGGATCTTCGGCGCAAACAGAACCGTATGCATCTTTTCGGAGCTGAACGAAAGATCCGTGATAATGGCGGAAAGCATTTACGAAAACGCGGGAAAAAATGACGGTAAAGCCGGTAATAAGATCAGTATCGTTTTTACTGACGTTTATGAAAAAGAGAACGTTGAAAAAGAATACGACCTTCTGATGCGCGCAAAAGACATCAAGGCTCTGCTTCTGAAGTCCGATATCACAAGAATCGAAAGCGATTTTTTTTACGACAGAAAGGCTGACCGTATCCAAAAACTGAAAGATGAAATAAAAGCGCTTTGCAAAAATGACAAAAAAGACGGCGCGTCAGAGCAAATAAGCAAGAAAAAACAAAGAAAGATATCAAAGCTCGAAAAGCTTACCCGCAAAAGCGGAAATCTGGAGATTTTTATCGACGGCGGCAACGATACCGAGAATATCGAGCAGCTTTTGAAGCTCAACGAAATATATAAACGTTGCTGGAACAGAACGGTTTCGATCTATATATTCTCGTTTTCAGCCACGACGGGATATATCCTGGATTCGATAGATAAGGGCGATAATACGGTCAACGTCAGGTTCAGGGAAAAGAGCAAAGAGTCGTATGATAAGTTCCTCAAAGGGGAATTGAAAGATGAAGATTATCAGCTCGACGGCAGCTATTACGTTCGCCGTATAAATCCTCTGAACAGACTCGCGCTCAATACGCTGAGCGATACACGGCTTGCGCGGTATCTGTTGAAGGATGAGTTTTCATATGCCGAAGACGATAAAACGGCGTTTCCCGGCAACAGCGGCACAGAGGCGGTGATCGAAAAGCCTGAAAAAGAATACAAAAACGGAAAACCGAAAAAAATCGATATTCTGATAGTCGGATGCGGCACTCAGGGAAAAGCGTTTTTGAAAACGGCTTTGTGGCTGTATCAAAGACAGGGATATCTTGTGAATATCACCGTTATGGATCAAAGAAAAACAAAGGACGTCGCCGCAGATATCCGCTCCGACTGCCCGGATCTCGTTATCAACGATACTTACAACGTTGATACGGACGCCGCGTACAGAATAAACGTTTTCGGCGGAGCAGACGTGCTGAAAAACGATATTAATTCGTTCTTTGATAAAAAATCGGCGCTTGAACGGATGAATTCGGTGAAGGCGGTATTCGTAACGCTCGGCGACGACGATAAGAATACCGAGGCCGCCATAAAATTCAGAAAAGCGTTCGATCGGATAAAAATAATATCGAAAAACGAGCTTCATCCCGCGCTTCCGCTTATATATACGGTCGTATATGATGAGAAAAAAGCGTCAAATCTTCAGATGACGGGCGGCGATAACGCATCGGCGCTCAGATTCTTCGGCAGTATCGATTATTGCGGAGAAAAATATAATACGTACTTTATCAATTTCATAGGCAGCTTGCAGGAAACGTATTCATATGATATTATCGCAGATCAGAAAAAAACCGAAAAAGACGCGCTGAAATATCATCTCCAATGGATCAGAACGGCAAGCGAGCTCCGCAAGGAGTACAACAGGACCGACGTGCCCGGGGAAATGAGGGCTGAACACGAAAAGTTCAGATCAGCGTTCAAGAATATCGCAGAACCGACAGATAAAAACGGCGAGAAAAAGGCGCCGGTCTGGGGAGACGAAAAGTATTACAAAGACACAAGCGGACCGGAATACAAGAACGTTATTCCGGAAGTATTGTCAGAAGAGATCAGATTGTTCGACGATTTCGAGTATCCGAGAAATTCGTCGATAGCAAAGGCAAAGCAGAGAAAGCTGATGGAAGACGTTTTCGGGAAAGAACAGGAGTGCCCCGGAGGAATGTCCTGTAATTGCAGACGCTGCAAAGATAAAAGGATAAACGAGCATATGCGCTGGAATATGTATATGCGCGCGTCCGGATACAGATACAACGCCCGAAAAGATTACCGGGCTCAATTCCATAAAGATATCGTTCCGTGGACCGCGCTTCCGCTGACCGAACAATACAAGGATTGACGGCGGATCGTTTTGGTATAAACAACTGTGACGGAGGTTTGAAATGTACAGTTTTGACGCTGAAAGAATCAAAAACGAATGCGTTATGTGGATAAGAGACTTCTTTGAGCATAACGGCAGAGGATGCAACGCCGTGATAGGCATTTCCGGCGGGAAGGACAGTTCGATAGTCGCCGCTCTCTGCGTTGAAGCGCTCGGCGCGGACAGAGTTATAGGCGTTCTTATGCCATGCGGAGTTCAGCAGGATATAGATAAGGCGCTGCTTCTCGTCAATCATCTCGGAATACGTCATTATATAGTGAATATCAAGGACGCAGTCGACGGCGTAACGAAAAACATACCGTTCGAGCTGAGCGATCAGAGCCGTATAAATCTGCCGCCGCGCATACGTATGTCGACCTTATACGCCGTATCGCAAAGCAACAACGGCAGAGTTGCCAACACCTGCAACCTCTCCGAAGACTGGGTGGGTTATTCGACAAGGTACGGCGATTCCGTCGGCGATTTCAGCCCGTGTTCGCATCTGACCGTCGCCGAGGTAAAGCAGATCGGCAGACTTCTCGGACTTCCCTCCGCGCTTGTCGACAAGGTCCCCTCGGACGGACTTTGCGGTAAGACCGATGAAGACAACCTCGGTTTCACCTACGCCGAGCTCGACCGTTATATCAGAGAGGGCGTCATAGAAGATGAAGAAAAAAAGAAAAAGATCGACCGCCTGCATGAGATAAACCAATTCAAACTTAAGCTCATGCCGTCGTTCTGTCCGGAGATCTGAATATGAGACCTTACAGATTCGGGCTGATCCTCGGGCGTTTTCAGACGTTTCACAACGGGCATAAGCAGATCATGGATACGGCCGCCCGGCTCTGCGATACCGTGGGTGTGTTCATCGGATCGGCGCAGGAATCCGGTACTGAGAAAAACCCGTTCACGTATGAACAGCGCAGGGATATGATATTGAAGGTGTGCAAAAAAAGAACGGAAGTCTATCCGATCGTCGATATGGGCTTCGGCAATAACGCGAAGTGGGGCGAGTACGTCATAGCGCGGGTAAGAGAATGCTGCGGAAAAACCCCCGATCTGTTCGTCTCCGGCAGGGAGGAACGGCGCGTGGACTGGTTCGACAGCGTGGAGGACGTCTGCATGGCGGAGCTTTATATACCTAAAACCATAGACATATCGGCTTCACGGATGCGCGAATATATGATATCCGGCGATTTCGACAGTTGGAAAGCGTTTATGCCGAAAGAGCTTTGGGGCGATTTCAAGCAGCTGCGGGAAACGGTCGCGGCGGCTTGCGGAAATAAAAAAACGGACAGTATCTGACAGGAGGTACGCGAAATGAGATTTGAACCTATCGTAAAATCACTGCTTGACACGGATCTTTATAAATTCAATATGGATCAGGTGATCTTTCACAAGCATACGGATCTGTGCGGCCAGTATTTTTTCAAATGCAGAAACAAAGACGTGGTCTTCACGAAAGAGATGGTCGACGAAATAAACGCGCAGATAGATCACCTCTGTTCGCTTCGCTTCAAAAATAAAGAGCTCGATTATCTGCGGTCGATACGCTTTATCAAAAACGACTACGTCGAATTCCTTCGTCTGTGGCATCCGCTCCGCGATTACGTCACGGCGGAGCTTTCGGATGAAGGCGAGCTTCACATAAAGGTCGACGGTCCGCTTTTCTCGGCGATGCAGTTCGAGAACTATCTGCTCGAGATAGTGAACGAGGTGTATTTCAGAATGAAATACGACTATGAAGCGCTTCGCAGATCGGCGAACGAAAAGCTCGAACAAAAGATAAGAGATTTCAACGAAGGCAAATACAATTTCAAATTTGCCGAATTCGGCTGCCGCAGACGTTTGTCCCGCGAATGGGAAGACGAGGTCGTAAGAAGACTTTCAACGGAATTGATAAACAAAAATATGGTCGGTACCTCGAACGTGTATCTTGCGATGAAATACGATCTGACGCCGATCGGAACGTACGCTCACGAATTCGTACAGATGTATCAGGGCATCGACCGCATCCCTCTCGCGTATACGAACCATTACGCCATGCGCGACTGGTACGACGAGTATGACGGCGACAACGGAACGGCGCTTACCGATACCGTTACGACCGATCTGTTTTTGCTCGACTTCAACCGCTCGATGGTGAACAACTATACAGGCGTCCGTCACGACAGCGGCGATCCCTACGAATGGGGAGAAAAAATGATCAGGCATTATGAAAGCTACGGAGTCGATCCGAAAACAAAGCTCCTTCTGTTCAGCGACAGTCTCGATTTCGACCGCGCGGAACAGCTTTACCGTTATTTCAAGGACAAAACGAAGGTCTCGTTCGGGATCGGTACGTTCGTAACGAACGATACCTGTGAAACAGCGCTCAACATCGTGATAAAGCTTCAATACGTGAACGGCAGACCCGTGGCAAAGCTTTCCGATACTCCGGGCAAGGCAATGTGCAGCGATACGGAATACCTTGAATATCTCAAGCGCTCCGTTGAATTCAGAATAAAGAGAGAAGGGCAGAAACAATGATTTATACGCCTCTTACAAAAAAAGCGATGAAGATCTGTTATGAAGCGCATCAGGGACAGCTCGATCTCGACGGACTTCCTTACGTTTTTCATCCGTTCCATCTTGCGGAGCAGATGAAAGATGAAAATACGACTGCGGCGGCGCTTCTTCACGACGTTATAGAAGATACGTCGTATACGTTCGACGATCTCCGCAAAGCCGGAATCACCGAGCGCGTGCTGGAAATAGTCGCGCTTCTGACGCACGATGAAAGCGTGCCTTATATGGACTATATCGCGGCTATGAAGCACGACCCCGACGCGAAAGCGATCAAGCTTGCCGATCTTGCCCATAACAGCGACCCCGATCGCCACGCTCCCGCTTCAAAAGAAGATTTCGAGCGCAACGCCAAATACGTTATCGCGCGTAAATTGCTGACGGATTAAAAAACTCTTGACTTATCGTTATTGTTTTGGTATAATCATATTATCAAAGATACGGACGAGGTGTAATGAGAAGTTTTACAGACGAAGAATTTGACGTCATGCTGAGAGAACTGACCGTGAACGATCCTCCGAGCTTTCAGATGCTTGCCGTGATAGCCGAAAAGACCTTGCGCTCTTCGATAGTAAGATGGTGCCGGGAAGATAAAAGACTTGCCGGCAGACAGCTTGAAGACGACATTATGCAGACGACGATAATGCGGATGATGCAGAAGTGTATCACGGGGTTCTTTTTAAGGACGGACAAGCTGAACGACGACCCCGAAGGCTTCAGTAAATGGATGTTCGAGGTGGCAAGGAACATGACCCGCGACTTTGCCGATTCGCAGGGACGTCTTGACGGCCGTGAACGCGGTTTTGAAGAGGGCGAAGCGGAGAACATAGCCGCGGAGGACGACACAGAAAGAGAAGCGGCTGACGAACGGCTCGCCGCCGCTTTCGCGATCATTCTCGACGCTGACGTGAAAATATATAAGATACTCACGTGGCTTGCGGAATGCGCGTTCATAATCGAACACGGAAAAACGAAGATCGAATCAAACGCCGTGCTCGCGGAAGAGTTTGCGGAGAAAACGCTCCGCGAGCTTTGCGATACGGTCTACGAATTCGCGGAAAACATTCCGTGGATGAATTTCACTCCTCAGCAGAGGCGGAAAATTCAAGCCGCCCTCTGCGAACCGTATGAAAACGGAAAAACGTACGGCGAGACGAAATATAAAGAGTTTTTTATGAAAAAAGACGGAAAAGCGACAATAAGCGATTGGATGAACAGAATGAACGGGATGATCAAAAGGAGGCTGATTCGATGAAGCATCTGACTTTTGAAGAAATGACTGATTTCGTTTCATTGCGTTCGCTTGACAGAAGCTCTGTCGAGCTTATTCAGAGAGTTAACGGACACGTATGCAGATGCAGTGAGTGCAGGAAAAAACTCAGAGCGATGCAGACGGTCGCGGAAGGCTTTGCTTCCGTCGCCGCTTCCTTTGAAAAAAACGGAAAATCGGACTGTAACAACGTCACGAAAAACAAGATCGAAAATGAAAATTTAACGCAAACGCGTAAATACAGAAAGGAGTTTTGAAAATGGACAACAGAGAACGCACGGTACACGCATATGAGGAGTTTTGCAAGGTCCTCGATTCACGCAACTGGCATTACGACAAAAACGACGAAAATCTTAAGGTGAATCTTGAGATACGCGGCGACGATCTCACGATGGACATCTACGCGAGCTTTGACGAAAAGCATGAGCGTATGTACGTTATTTCGCATCTTCCGTTCGCATTCCCGGAAGACAGAAGACTCGACGGCGCCATCGCATCCTCTGTCATAAACTACAACCTGGTCGACGGCAGCTTCGACTACAATATCAAGAACGGCCGCATGGTTTTCAGAATGACCAATTCTTTCAAAGGCTGCGACGAGATCAGCCCGGAGCTTTTCGATTACATTATCGACTGTATGCTTTATACCGTTGACGAGTATAACGATAAGTTCTTTATGGTAAGTATGGGAGCGCTTTCGCTCGACGATTTCATCGCAAAATACGGCAACTGAAAGCAAAATAAAAAAACGTCGGAGATTTGTATCTCCGACGTTTTTTATTCCGTTATTTCGCCTTCGAACATTATGACGTTCTTTTGCCCTGTCCATTCGGACGTTGTTGTGTGTATGAAGAACGAAAACGGTCTGTCTGCGTAAAACCGTACGGGATCGGACGGATCGGCGGCTTTTTCACGCGTGTCTATGACGGTCACCGCGGCGGCTTCGACTCCGTATTCGTCGAGGCTTATTTTCGTTTTCTGAATGATATCGTTTACGTATATATGATGATCGATCATCTCTGAAAAATCGGCGCTCTCGCTGAATATGAGATCGGCTCCGCATAAATGCATGAAATTGACGAGCTCTTTATTGTCAAGCGACGTCTCGACCTCGAATTTGGGTATTTTGATCTCAACGTTTCTGTATTCGGCGGCGTCAAGCTTTTCAAGTACGTTGTCGCATTTGCCGAGAACGAACGTGACGGCGGCGCTGCCTTTCATCGGTACGGTGACAAGAGTCGTCTCGTTATCGCTGTAATAGCGGAAGGAATCGGTGAGTTTCATAAACTGCTTTGTGACCGCGGTCCCGTCCGCTTTCGTGAAATCGCCTTCTCTTGTGCTGTCGCGGCTGAACTGATCGACCCACGAGCTTTTGAAATAGAGCGCGTTCATCAGGATCACCGCGAGGTTATCCGTACTGAAATCGGCGGGCAAAAGCTCCGGTATCATCCCCTCGGTCTTTATTTTCGCCCATTCGTTGACGCGTTTGACTATATCGGTCAGCTCGAAATCGTAATGCTCGGCTTTATACATCTGCAAACGGAGCTTGTAATTTTCGTTGAAATCCGGCAGATCTTCGCGCTTCCATACGGAATTTGCGAGGCGGATCATACGTCTTTCTTCCTCTTCTTTTCCGGCGCTTTCGTTGAAGCCGTCTTCAAAAGCGTTGAACTGCTTAATATACTCTTCAAACTCGCCGACGTCGGTCACGTGGAAAGCGCCTAAAAGCTCATTAAGAGTCCGGCCGGACGAGCCTGCGATGAGCATACCGAGCGCGTAGCGAAGCGAGAGCGGCGAGATCATATAATTGCCATCCTGCGTAGTTTTTATGAATTTCATGAGCTCGATATCGAAATTCCGCAGATCCACGTCGAGCTTTTCACGCGGCTCGACGGGAGCGTCGGTCACGGGTTCGGTCGGCTCGGGCGGTCTTTCGGTCGTCTGCGGCTCCGGCGGACGCTGTGTCGACGCGGGTTCGGTCTCTTTTTCACCGGTCGTCTCCGGCACTTTCGTATCGGCGGCGGTTTCTTTTTCGGTGACCGCTTCGGTTGCTTTTTCCGTATGCGGCGCCGTGACGTCTTCGGTATACGCCTCGGTTTGCCGTTCCGTTACGGGATCGGTCGCGGCAAAAGTATCCGGCGATCCGGTTTCCGCCGCGCTTTCGGGTCCGTTTTTGTCAGCCGTATCGGCGGCGATCGCGGCGCCCGGCATGGTGTTCTGCGCCGTGTCGGCGGGCGGCGTGACGGCTATACAGCCTGCAAGCGACGCGAATATGACGCAGATGAGAGAGGTAAGTGAGATCAGTTTCTTCATAATCTTATTTTCCTTTATAAACCCGAATTCCGGCGTGAAGTCACGCCGGTTTTCGTATTATCTCGTTTGGTTTCCGTCGGGATCCGGGTGAGGCTGAGTGTACGGCACCTTTTCGCCGTGGTAGATACCGCAGTATTCGCATACGACGCGGATCATGCACTCGTTGAGCGGTTCGATCGTGTGATCGCCTACCTCGGCTTCTTTATGGTCAAGCCCTATTCCGGAATGGTTCGTAAGGAATATATACGTACCGCCGGTCATAAGCGCGTAGCTTCTCAGAAGAAATTCCGTTTCGGTATCGACGCCCGACGAAGCGACCGGTATGATCCTGATGCCCTGTTCGGCGGCCGCTTTTACGGATCTGAGCAGATTTTCGTTGATGCCCTGTATCTCGGACTCGGAGTGAGGCGGCGCGTCGAGCACGATGAAGCAGATCTTGACCGCGCCGTTACGCCACTGATGACCCGTTACGGCGTTTTCGAGCGCCGTGTGGACGGCTTCGGGAGTGTCTCCGCCGCCGGAGGCGTGTTCGTTTTCAAGCTGAGCGAGGCAGTCTTTCACGTCCGTTCTGAAATCGTAGTATTTTACTACGTAATCGTCGCCCTCGTCGCGGTAGAAGTTGACGCTTATTCTGATCGAAAACGCCTCGTCCGCTTCGGATATGCGCTTTACCATATCGGCAAGCTCCGCCTTGATGTATTCAAGCTCGTCGCCCATACTGCCGGTGGTGTCGATCATGAGAAGCAGATCGAGCTGTTTCAGATTTTCGCTTTCTTCCGCTTCTATTTTTACTTCTTTTTTCCCGTCAAGCATTACCGTACTGCCGGACGCGGCCACCGCGTCGGGAGTTTCACCGTCTTTATCCACGTTATAGAAAAGATACGCTTTGCCGTTTATATCGGTCCTCGCGGTGAACAGTACCTTGTCGCCCGAAAGAAGCTCTGCTTTGACGTTGAAGCAGGGAAGATCGCCCGACGTCACCGTTACGGTGATCATATTGAGCGTGTGAAGGGATCTTGCGTTTGATATGGCCGTCCACTGCTGATTCTGAAACAGAGCTTTCCAGAAGCCGTATTCATCGGCGTCTTTCCATTCTCCGGCGGTCAGCGTTCCGGCTTTCGCGTCGGGCGCGTTGAACGACGGATCCCGGGGATACTCGCCGCCGGGTTTAATCTCCGCCTTGTCCGGATAACCGTATTCCGATGCCTTGGGCGAAGACGGGAAGTCGGATCTGTCGACTTCGTACCATGCGCCTTCTTCGGTCGGAGAGTAAACGCCCGGATCGGGACGGTCGGGCTTTTCGCCTATAACTCCGTCGTTATAAGATCCGTGACCGGTATCGGATGACGGATCTTCCTTTGATCCGCCGTGCGTTACGGGTTCGGTAACGGCAGGTACCGGATCAGACGCCGGTCTTCTGTTCGCTATCGCGATCAGTCCCGCCGCGAGCATCGCCGTTACGAGCACGAGAGCCGTGATAACGACGAGCCTGTTTTTATTTGACGCCTTTCTTTCGTTATAAGCGTCGCGCTTTTGTAAAATGTCGCGCGCTCTTTCATCATAAGATTTCATGATCGAATCCTTCCTCCTCGAGTTTTGCTTTAAGTGAATCCTTTGCGCGGTGCAGCAGAACGTAAGTGCTGTTTTTGCTCTTTTTCAATACTTCGGCGGCTTCGTCAGAGCTCATATTTTCAAAATATACGAGCCATAAGATCTGACGGTATTCCGGCTTGAGCTTGTCAAGCGCGCGGTACAGCGTTTTATTCCGCTCGTCCGACAGATACGCCCGTTCCGGCGAGTCGGCGTCGGCGTCGCTATACGCTTCGTCAAGCGGCATACAGTCGTGCTTCTTCTTTTTACACGCGTCGAGCGCCACGTGCCTGCCGATCGAGTACAGCCACGTTCTGAAAGAAGAGGCGCCGCCGTAATGCGGCTTTTTCACGGCGATCCGGTAAAACGTATCGTCCGCAAGCTCTTCGGAAAGTCCCCGGTCGCCCGTTATACCGAATATGAACGCGCATAAACCGTCGAAATATTCTTTGACGAGTTCGTAAAAACCTTTATCGTCGCCGTTGATATAACTTAAATAGTTTATCGCACCGTTGTCCGTTTTCTGCTCCATAGCGTAATTTTTTTCCTTTCACCCTTTAGTCGAGGTTTTCAGGCGATTTCTTACAGTAAAAATGAAAAAAAGCCGAAAAAATCTTTCCGGCTTTCATTTCTTATTAGTCAGCGTAAACGTTCACACATTTTTTACCGCCGGCGATATGTTCGAATTTAACGGTGCCGTCTGCGGTAGCGTAAAGCGTGTCGTCCGAACCGCGGCCGACGTTGCAGCCGGGATGGATATGGGTGCCGCGCTGTCTGACGATTATATTGCCGGCCAGTACGTGCGATCCGTCGCTTTTCTTGACGCCGAGTCTCTGAGCGCGGCTGTCACGGCCGTTCTTGGTTGAACCGACGCCTTTTTTATGTGCGAAAAACTGCAAACTGAGTTTTAACATAATTTCCCTCCTGATTTCAGATGTCTTTTACCAACTCATCCACTTCAATGTAGTCGTAGTAATCCTCGATCATATCGTTGAGCTGCAGGTAATACCCGAGAAGCAGAGAAGAGATCGCGTAATTCTTCTTCTGATCTTTTTCATATTTCGGCAAAGCTCCGCGCATTATGACGTTTATATCCGTCGTCTTGTCGTCTACCGTGTATTCCACGTCAGATCCGAGAGCGACCTCGACGGTGTTTATTATGAGCATGGTCATGGCTGAGATCGCGCTGCAGACAATATCCTTGCCCGCGTCGTCGTAGCCGGAATGCCCCGATTCGTGAAAACCGTAGTATATACCGTCCGAGGATTTCAAAAAAACCACTTTAGTCATTATGCGTTGATCGATTCTATTTTGAGTTTGGTGTACGGCTGCCTGTGGCCCTGTTTCTTCTTCTCGTTCTTTTTGGATTTGTATCTGATGACGTAGATCTTTTTCGCCTTGCCGTTCTTTTCAACGGTCGCGGTGACTGTTGCGCCTTCTACTGTCGGCGCGCCTGCCGTGAAGCCTGCGTCGGTAGATACTGCGAGTACGCGGTCAAAAGTATAGCTTTCGCCGGCTTCGACCTCGAGCTTTTCAACGTATATAACGTCGCCTTCGCTCACTTTGTACTGCTTTCCGCCTGTTTCGATGATAGCAAACATTTATTCTTCCTCACTTTCCGTAAGACTCGCTGCAGCGGGTAACCGAGCGTACAGCTCGATTTTAGGGGACCCGGTTCCAAGCGGCAAATCATTATACTATATAAAGAGCGTTTTTGTCAATAACCGCTTTTAATATAATTGTAAACTTTTTATTAAATCTGCTTTTTTGCGGCGGTCAGTGTGTTTTTCAACAGCATCGTGACCGTCATCGGACCTACTCCGCCCGGTACCGGCGTTATCGCCGCAGCCTTGTCAAAACAGCCTTCATAGTCGACGTCGCCGCAGAGTCTGCCGTCTTCGTCGCGATTGATGCCCACGTCGATGACCACGGCGCCTTCCTTGATCATATCGGCTTTGACGAATTTCGCCCTGCCTATCGCCGAGACGAGTATATCCGCTCTTTTCGTGTGAGAAGAAAGATCCTTCGTCTTCGAATGGCAGACCGTCACCGTTCCGTTGCCGTGCATCAGAAGCATCGCCATCGGCTTGCCGACGATGTTGCTTCTTCCGAGCACTACGCATTCTTTGCCCGCCGGGGATATTCCGTATCTTCTGAGCAGCTCCATTACTCCCGCGGGAGTGCAGGGAAGAAAATCGTATTCGCCCGTCATTATCCGTCCGACGTTTTCGTAACCGAAAGCGTCGACGTCCTTTTTCGGGGATATCCTGCATATAATATTCTTTTCATCAATATGATCGGGCAAAGGCAGCTGAACGAGAATGCCGTTGACGTTTTCGTCGCCGTTCAGTTCGTCGATCCTGCAAAGCAGTTCTTCTTCGCCCGTATCGGCAGGCAGTCTGATTATCTCCGATCTGATGCCGGTCTGAATGCACGCTTTTTCTTTGTTTCTCACGTACACCTGCGAAGCCGGATCTTCTCCGACGATGATGACCGTCAAAGACGGCGCCCTGCCGTGCTTTTCAACGAATTCCTTGACCTCTTCCGCGATCTCCTCGCGCATTTTTGCCGAAACGGCTTTGCCGTCAATTACCGTCGCCATCTTCTTTTTCCTCCGTTTCGGGCGCTTCGTCCTGCACGACCGGTTCTTCCTGTACTTCTTCCGGCTCGTCTTCGATATATCCGCCGCCGTCTTCTTTTGCAGTTTCTTCGGCTTCTTTGACGTCTTCTGTCAACGTTTCTGCGGTTTCATTGACCTCTTCGGTCTCTTCGGTCAGCGTTTCTTCTTTGTTCTTCTTCGGCTTTCTCGGTTCCTTCGGGATCGGAGTTTCGAGCACGGGCGGATTTTTCTTTGCCCTGACGCCGAGTATTATGAGCAGAGTCAGACCGACGACGAAGCAAGCCGCTCCTATAGCCATCGAAATACGGACGGGCGTTCCCGGTATATAGAGCGAGTCGGTGCGGAGCATTTCGATAAAAGCTCTGCCGAGACCGTACCACGTTATATAC
>CACYEW010000194.1 GCA_902773455.1 uncultured Ruminococcus sp. | reverse complement strand
TAGCTGATCATAAAGACAGTTGTGTCAGACCTTTTGTTGAGAATATTGAGGCGATAGACCGCCTTTATAATCATTCTCTCAGTATGGTTTTTGATAAAGATACGGTCTATCTGGGAGTTGTGGAAGAAGCACCTGATACGAAGCAGGAAATATGATGGTTACTGCTTTGATACTGTTTGCAAAATCCCGATTTAAATTTAAATATAGCTTTTTGTGATACTAGAATGTTATTTTTGGCCATAATTCTTAACCGTTACCGCCCGGGGCAGGTTTAGAGCCGCGCCGCGATTCACCCGGTTATGATCGTATTTACCGACTGCGGTCGGTATTGCGTTTTTGTTTGTTAAATATTTTTAAAATATCGGATCAGCCGATTGACAAACCGGCTGATCCGTGGTATATTATCAAAAGTACAGATTTTTAATCCGATACCGTGATATCGGCAAGATCGCGCGCACTTTGTTTTTGTGGCGCTCTGCCGTTATCCGGCGGAGCTTTTATTATAACGGAGGGCGTATGAAAGACTATACGGCGGAACAGATCGGAAAAGAAAAACCGGCGGTGACTCTTTCCCTTTCGGACGTACCCGCCCTGCTCACCGATCTTTCGGAAAAAGGATATACCGTTTTACCCGGCTTTTGCGACGTGCACGTTCACTTTCGCGAACCGGGTTTTTCTTATAAAGAAACGATAAAGACGGGCAGTCTGTCAGCCGCGGCCGGAGGTTATACGGACGTATGCGCGATGCCGAATCTCGATCCCGTGCCCGACTGCGTCTCAAGCATCGGACGGCAGATCGAAATAATAAAAAAGGACGCGGTCATAAACGTACATCCTTACGCCGCGATCACGGTCGGACGGACGGGAGCCGAGGTCGTCGATATCGAAAGTCTTTCGCCGTACGCCGTCGCGTTTTCGGACGACGGCTCGGGCGTTCAGGATCCGGCCGTTATGGAACGCGCCATGACGCTTGCAAAACGGTTCGGCAAGGTGATCGCCGCTCACTGCGAGGACAATTCGCTTTTGCGCGGCGGCTTCATACACGACGGAGATTACGCGAAAGCGCACAACCATAAGGGGATATGCTCCGAAAGCGAATGGCGGCAGATAGAGCGCGATATAGAACTCGCTGCGAAAACGGGCTGTAAATATCACGTTTGCCACGTATCGGCAAAGGAAAGCGTGGAGCTTATCCGTCAGGCGAAAAAAAGCGGCGTGGATATAACGTGCGAGACGGCGCCTCATTATCTCGTTCTCGACGACGGCGATCTTATCGAAGACGGAAGATATAAAATGAATCCGCCCCTGCGCGGCGTAAAAGATAAGGAAGCTCTTATCGAAGGCGCGGCAGACGGTACGGTCGATATGATAGCGACCGATCACGCGCCGCATTCGGCGGAAGAAAAATCGAAAGGGCTTGAAAAAAGCGCGTTCGGCATAGTCGGGCTCGAAACCGCGTTTCCGGTGCTTTATACGGAGCTGGTCCGGAAAAACGTCATCACGCTCGAAAGGCTCGTATATATGCTCGACGCGGCGCCGAGAAACAGATTCGGCATAAAGCAGAGCGGTCTTTCGGTCTGGTCGCTCGACGAAAAGTATAAGATCGACCCGCAGGGTTTTTATTCGAAAGGCAGATCCACGCCTTTCGACGGCAAAGAAGTATACGGCAGGCACGTAACGACGATACTGTATAAAAAATAATACACGGAAAAATTTCGGAGGAGTAAATACAATGAAAAGGAAGGACATCAAAAAGGTTCTTATAATCGGTTCGGGACCTATCGTTATAGGTCAGGCGGCTGAATTCGACTACGCCGGCACGCAGGCTTGTCTCGCGCTCAAAGAAGAGGGCTGCGAGGTCATACTCTGCAACAGCAACCCCGCCACGATAATGACCGACACCACGATAGCGGACAAGATATATATGGAACCTCTGACTCTTGAATATATCGCAAAAATTCTGAGATATGAAAGACCCGACGCCATAATCCCCGGTATCGGAGGTCAGACGGGTCTCAATCTCGCCATGCAGTTATCAAGAAAAGGCATTTTGAAAGAATGCGGAACGGAGCTTCTCGGCACGCCCGCGGACAGCATAGAGCGCGCCGAAGACAGAGAGCTTTTCAAAGAAATGTGCATTTCGATAGGCGAGCCCGTAATACCGTCTCAGATAACCTATGAGATCGAAGAAGCGGTCGAAGCGGCAAGGTCGATCGGCTATCCCGTGGTCCTCCGCCCCGCGTTCACGCTCGGCGGCACCGGCGGCGGCTTTGCCGACAGCGAAGAAGAACTGCTCGAAATAGCGGCGAACGCTTTCAGGCAGTCGCCCGTTCATCAGGTGCTCGTCGAAAAGAGCGTAAAGGGTTATAAAGAAATAGAATTTGAAGTGATGCGCGACAGCGACGGCAAAGCCATAACGATATGCGGTATGGAAAACGTCGATCCCGTCGGCGTGCACACGGGCGACAGTATCGTCGTCGCCCCGATCCTCTCGCTCAGCGATCACGATCTCAGGATGCTGAACGACAGCGCGATAAAGATCATAAAAGAGCTGAAGATCGCCGGAGGATGCAACGTTCAGTTCGCGCTCCACCCTGAGACGAGCGAATACTACCTCATAGAGGTAAACCCCCGCGTTTCGCGTTCGTCGGCGCTGGCGTCGAAAGCGAGCGGATATCCGATAGCGAGAGTCACGGCGAAAATAGCGCTCGGTATGTCTCTCGACGAGATTCCCGTAGCCGGAGGCACCGCGGCGATCGAGCCGTCGCTTGATTACATAGTGGCGAAATTCCCCCGGTTCCCGTTCGATAAATTCGCCGACGCGTCCAACACTCTCGGCACTCAGATGAAAGCGACCGGCGAGGTCATGGGCATAGGCTCCAACCTTGAAGAATGTATGCTCAAATCAATACGCTCGCTTGAAACGGGCGTGTGCCATCTGTATCTGCCGAAATTCGACGGCAGATCGGACGAAGAGCTTCTCGAATACGTTTCCGTCTTCCGCGACGACAATATCTACGCGATAACGGAGCTTTTGCGCCGCGGAGTCGATATCGAAACGTTACATAAGAAGACGATGATAACGGAGTTGTTTTTGCGCTCGCTTCGGAATATAACCGATATGGAAAAAGAGCTTTGCAGAAACGTTAACAGCCTCGACGATCTGCGCAGGGCTAAAAAAATGGGCTTCTCCGACAAATACATAGCTAAGCTCTGGAATCTGTCGGAGGTCGAGATTTACGAAAAACGCAGAAAATACGGCATAACCCCCGTTTTCAGAATGGTCGATACGCTCCATACGGGCAAATACATAGCGTACCTTTACTCGTCTTATACCGGCGAAAACCAAAGCGTGCTGACGGATAAAAAGAAAGTCGTCGTTCTCGGCGCCGGACCGATCAGAATAGGTCAGGGCGTTGAATTCGACTATTCGACGGTGCACGCGGTACAGACGATAAAACGGCAGGGCTATGAATCGATCATAATAAACAACAACCCCGAAACGGTATCGACGGACTACACTACCGCCGATAAGCTTTATTTCGAACCGCTCACGCCCGAGGACGTTATGGCGGTGATCGATTTTGAGCAGCCGGAAGGAATAATCGCCTCGCTCGGCGGTCAGACCGCGATAAACCTCGCAGAACCTCTTACGGAGCGCGGCGTGAAGATGATCGGCACCGATTGCGAAGCCATCGAACGCGCCGAAAACCGTGACAGCTTTGAAAAAGTGCTTCTCAGCCTCGGCATACCTCAACCGAAGGGCTGCGCCGTCACGAATATCGAAGACGGAGTGAAAGCCGCCGCCGATATAGGTTACCCGGTGCTCGTCCGTCCCTCGTTCGTTCTGGGCGGCCGCGCCATGCAGATAGTCGCAAACGAGGAACAGCTTCGCCGATACCTTAAGAGCGCCGTCGAGATAGACGCCGACAAGCCGGTCCTCGTCGACAGATACATTCCCGGAAAAGAGGTCGAGACCGACGCGATATGCGACGGACGCGACGTGTTCATCCCCGGCATTATGGAGCTCGTTGAGCGCACCGGAATACATTCCGGCGACTCGATAAGCGTTTATCCGTCGTTCTCCGTATCGGATAAAGTAAAGGGCATAATACTTCAGTATACGAAAAAACTCGGTCTCGGCATAGGGATCAAGGGTTTATACAACATTCAGTTCATAGTTGACGGAAACGACGACGTTTACGTGATCGAGGTAAATCCGCGTTCGTCGCGCACGGTGCCTTTCCTTTCAAAATCCACGGGATACGCTCTGCCGGATATTGCGACCGAGGTGATACTCGGCAAATCGCTCAAAGAACAGGGCATATTCGATCTTTACCCGGAAGAGAAAAAGAGACATTACGTAAAGGTCCCCGTCTTCTCGTTCAACAAGATCAGAGGCCTCGACGCGTATCTTTCGCCGGAAATGAAATCCACCGGCGAAGCGATAGGCTACGACGACAAGCTCAACCGCGCTCTTTATAAAGCGCTTCAGGCGGCGGGTCTCCGTTTGCAGAACTACGGCACCGTGTTCGTGACCGTCGCGGACGACGACAAGGCTGAGGCTTTGCCTCTGATACGCCGCTTCTACAACCTCGGCTTCAACATCGAAGCGACCGAAGGCACGGCGAAATATCTCAAACAGAACGGCATAAGAACGCACGTGCTCGAAAAGATATCGTCCGGCAGCGACGAGATCCCCGAAGCGCTCCGCCAGGGACATATCGCATACGTCATAAACACGCGTACGATAGGCGCGGCTGACGCGCAAAGCGACGGTCTTGAAATAAGGCGTCTCGCCACCGAAAACAACGTAACGATGTTCACTTCTCTCGACACGGTAAGAGTCCTTCTCGACGTGCTTGAAGAAACCACGCTCACCGTATCGACGATAAATTCATAATGAAAAACGTAATTTTTGAGATCAAAGAAAACTTTAAGCTCGCAAACGGAGTATATAAAATGCTCTTGTCGGGCGACGCGTCGGATATAACCGCGCCGGGACAGTTCGTAAACGTCAGGATCGACGGTCTGTATCTGCGAAGGCCTGTATCCGTCTGCGACAGAGACGGCGATTTACTTACGCTCATATATAAAGTCGTCGGATCGGGGACGGAAGCGATGAGCAAAATGAAAAAGGGCGAAAAGCTCGATCTTCTGACCGGTCTCGGCAACGGCTACGGTACAGGCGTATCGGGGGACGCGCCGCTTCTGCTCGGAGGCGGCGTCGGCGTACCGCCGCTTTATCTGCTCGCGAAAACGCTTATTGAAGAAGGCAAAAAAGTATCTGTGATACTCGGCTTCAATAAAAAGGACGAGATATTTTATGAAAACGAATTCAAAGATCTCGGCTGTTTTGTCACCGTGACGACGGTCGACGGCTCATACGGCCGTAAGGGCTTCGTTACGGACGCTCTTCCGGATAATTATTCGTATTATTACGCCTGCGGACCTCTGCCCATGCTGAAAGCCGTTTACAAAGCGTGTAAGACCGGCGGTCAGCTTTCGTTTGAGGAGCGTATGGGGTGCGGCTTCGGCGCGTGCATGGGCTGTTCGTGCAAAACGGTAACGGGATACAAAAGGATCTGCAAAGACGGTCCCGTTTTATACAAGGAGGAGATATTATGGGAAAAATGAGCGTCAGCCTTTGCGGTATCGGGCTCGACAATCCCGTCATCCCCGCCTCCGGTACGTTCGGTTACGGGCTCGAATTCGCGGAAATATACGATATAAACGTCCTCGGCACGTTTTCTTTCAAGGGAACGACAAAAGAGCCGCGCTTCGGCAACCCCACGCCGAGAATAGCCGAATGCGCCTCCGGTATGCTGAACGCCGTTGGATTGCAAAATCCGGGCGTGCATCACGTGATCGAACGCGAGCTGCCGGCTCTTAAAAAGGTATTTCACAAAAAAGTCATGGCGAACGTTTCCGGCTCGTGCATAGAGGATTACGTTTACGTAAGCGAACTGCTTGACCGCGAGGATCAGGTCGGCTGGCTTGAAATAAACATCAGCTGCCCGAACGTAAAGGCGGGAGGCATGGGCTTCGGAACTTCATGCGAAAGCGCGGCGGCGGTGACGAAAGCCGTGAAAGCGGCGGTGAAAAAGCCGGTGATAATGAAGCTTTCGCCGAACGTTACCGATATCGCGGCGATAGCGAAAGCCTGCGAGGACGCGGGCGCGGACGGTATCTGTGTGATAAACACTCTGCTCGGAATGAGAATAGATCTGAGAACGGGCAGACCCGTGATCGCGAACGTTACGGGCGGCGTGTCCGGTCCCTGCGTATTTCCGGTGGCGCTCCGCGCCGTATATCAGGTCAGAGCCGCGGTAAAGATCCCCGTAGTGGGCTGCGGCGGCGTATCGAGCGCCGCTGACGTGCTTGAAATGATGTACGCCGGCGCTTCCGCCGTCGAGGTCGGCGCGGCTAATCTGACAGATCCGTACGCGTGCAAAAAGATCATCGAAGATCTGCCCGGCGTTATGTACAAATACGGAATAAAAAACCTTTCGGATATAAACGGATCAAAATAAACGGAAAGAGAGAAAAAATGGGAAAAGACGTTATCATAGCCTGCGATTTCGCAAGCGCGGGCAAAACGCTTGAATTTCTTGATATGTTCAGGAACGTAAAGCCGTTTGTGAAAATAGGAATGGAGTTGTTTTACTCCGAGGGACCCGATATAGTGCGGAAAATAAAAGAGAGAGGACATAAGATCTTCCTCGATCTGAAACTGCACGATATACCGAACACGGTGAAAAAAGCGATGGCGGCGCTTTCAAAGCTCGACGTCGATATGTGCAACGTCCATGCGTCCGGCACGTCGGCGATGATGACGGCGGCGCTCGAAGGGCTGACAAGAGAAGACGGAACAAGACCGCTTCTCATAGCCGTAACTCAGCTGACTTCCACCGATCAGAGCCGCCTCGAAAGCGAGCTTCTCATAGAGAAACCGATTAAAGAAGTGGTTATGAGCTATGCGAAAAACGCGAAAGATTCGGGACTTGACGGAGTGGTCTGCTCTCCTCTCGAAGCCGCCGCGGTACACGGGACCTGCGGCAAAGAATTTCTGACCGTAACGCCGGGCGTAAGATTTGCCGACGGGGACAAAGGCGATCAGAAGCGCGTTATGACGCCCGCGCAGGCGAGAGCCGAAGGCTCGGATTATATTGTGGTAGGAAGACCGATAACGGCGTCGGACGATCCCGTCGCCGCATACGAAAGATGTATAAGGGAGTTTGTATTATGATCGATTACAGAGAACTTACGGCAAAGGATTTATTAAAAATAAAAGCGGTGTTTTTACGTCCGGACGAGCCGTTCACGTGGGCGTCCGGCATAAAAAGCCCGATCTACTGCGACAACCGGCTGACGCTCACCGCGCCGGAGGTACGCACGCACGTGGAAGAAGGTCTGGCGCACACGGTAAAAACGTATTATCCCGAGGCGGAGGTGCTTATGGGCACGTCAACCGCCGGTATCGCTCACGCGGCGATAACCGCGCACATACTCGGCATGCCGATGGGCTACGTACGCGGCGCGAATAAGGATCACGGACGTCAGAACAGAATAGAGGGCAGACTTCTGCCGGGGCAGAAGGTCGTTGTGATAGAAG
>CACYEW010000193.1 GCA_902773455.1 uncultured Ruminococcus sp. | reverse complement strand
ATTGAAAAAGCCTCGTCTTGCAACGAGGCTTTTTCTGGTGGAGGCAGAGAGATTCGAACTCTAGACCTTTCGCACGTCAAGCGAATGCTCTAACCAGCTGAGCTATGCCTCCGGTTTATTAACGCGGTTTTCTTTGACCGCCTGCGTATTATATCACCTTTTTATCGTTTTGTCAATACCATTTTTCAAAAATTTTCGATCAATATAAAAAATCGGGGCGCAGATATCTCCGCGCCCCGTGAAATATTATTTATCAGTTGCTTTTTGCGGCTATGAGATCGCCTGCGGCGGTCCTTAACTGATTGAACAGATCCGTATCGGTGCTGTAATTGCCGAGAGACGTCGTGAGCTTCTTTATGAGCAGATCGGACGTGCCCTCTCCGTAGAGACTGTCAAGTATCGTGAAGTAATCGAAATCCTCTATACCGTCGCGGACGGATTCAAGGCGGAGCGATCCGACCGGTCCGTAGTAACCGACGGCGCCGTAGTCGCCTTCGCTGTATCTGTCAAGATATTCCTGAAGTCCTGCGCCGCAATATACGAGAACGCCGTTGCCGTAGACTCTGTAAGGATAGCTGTTGTCCTGTTCGAATTTCTTATCCCACATATATCTGTTCGTGTCCATCGTAGCGTCGTTATGATTCCAGTCGTTTGACGCATAGTACAGGAAGCCATCAACGTTGTAGAGCTTCTGCTGCCAGAACATAAGTCTGTGCTGTACCGATTTGTCGCTTATCGAGAGTGTGATCTCGGGGTTATGCGGGTATCTCGTGACGTACCACCAGACCTCGTCGCCTTCGGCCTGCTCTCTCGCCATTCTCTCGGTGAAAGCGCCGAGCTTGGATTCGATCTTGGTCGAGCAGCGGTAGGTCAGAAGCGGATTCGCGCTGAAATCGGCGTAGTCGTTGAAGAAATAGTTATGCGGACACCAGACGTTTACCGATTCTTTTACGTATTCGAACCAGTCGAGCGAACCGTCGGTCTTGAGAGCTTCGTTCAGATGCATCGGAACGATAAGCTTGTAGCCGTCTCCGAATACGCTCTTGATGATCCTGCCGGCGTTGTTGATCTCATCAAGCTTCGCTTTATTGCCCGGCTCGTCGATCGGATAGAAATACGCTTTTTCAAGCCATATTTGTTTTTTGGAAAGTCTGTTGTACGCTTTTCTTACGTAGTCCTCGTTGAACGGCGTCTTCCAGCATACGCAGAACGACGTAACTCTCGGATCGTCAAGGTATCTTTCCACTCTGTCGTCGCTGTACTGTCCGTCTGCGAAGAAAGGCAGATTGTACGCACACATCTTGTTTTCGAGCAGATATTCGTAGTACTTCGAGTAAAGCAGCGAGTCGTCGCCCGCGTATACTCTGTGACCGGCGTAAATGTTCATCCATCCGAGATCGGTAAGAGTTTTGCAGTTCGAAGTCTCGGGCAGAGTGAAGTTCCATACGTAGGCGTAAACTTTTGCTCTCTTCACTTCGTTTCCGTCTTTGTCGAGCAGTACGACGTCGGCGGAATAGCTGCCGGATCTCGTATCTTTCGTCGATTTGACCTTGATTATGAACATCTTGCTTCTCTTCGCCGTGAGGTCGAATTCGTGTTCGAGAAGCGGTATCGGGTCGGCTACGGTCTTGCCTTCAACGTCGTCGAAATAGTAGCCGTAGCAGATCTCTTTCGTAAGCGTCTCGCCCTGCTCGTTCACGAAATCGCTTATCTGAAGCGTAAGTCCCGTCTTCTTAACGTTCGAAGCGAGCATAAGATGACAGCCTTCGATCTCGTTTTTGGCGAGTTTGATCTGATACGTGTTCTTACCCGTCGATTTGATATCTTCTGCGGGGGTGTTGTTATATGAATGATCGAACCAGAGATTTATTTCGGCGTCTTCATTCGCGGCGGTGATCTTATTGTTCGATACGGCGGGAGCCTGAGACGTCGCCGAGGCGATGAGTTTATCCGCCTGCTTCTTCTCTTCTTCCGTCATCGCTCTCGGATCTTCTCCGACCTCGATCAGCTCTTCTATATCGGACTGATTTTTCGCAAACGCTATCGACTGTATGTACAGACATTCGTTTGCGCCCTGGCATGTGAGCATCCAGTCGATGCGCATACCGTGAACTTTTCCGTTCCATTTTGCGGCGTCGTTAAGGTTGAAAATGAAATACTGCCAGCCGTCGTTGCCGTTGTCGTACGATATCATACGCGCACATTCACCCGCCGCGCTGTAAACGCTGCCGGCGCAGTAGTAGAGGAAGAACGTGCCGTTAGAACAGTTTTCGCACTTGCCTCTTATGATTATGTACTTGTATTCGTCGGCGCTGACCGCGGTCAGACCGAACGCTTTGACGTAAGACTCGTAATTGAAGAATATATACGGGTCGCCCGATTTCGCCGTCGTCGAAAGCTTTACGAGGTTGCCCTCATTCGGATCGGTAACGACCTCTGCTTTGACGGAGTTCGCGCCGGAGAAAGCAGTCTTCGCCTTCGTTTTATCGAAAATAACGTAAGCCGGATCGGTCGGTCCTTCGGGCTTAGGCGGTTCCGTCACCGGAGGTTCCGTGGCGGGAGGCTCCGTTACGGGAGGTTCGGTCACCGGAGGCTCTGTTGCAGGAGGCTCTGTCGCCAGGGGTTCCGTTGCGGGCGGATCGGTAACGGGCGGTTCGGTGGCGGGAGGTTCCGTCGCCGGGGGTTCCGTTACGGTCTGCTCCGTAGTATGCGGATCGGTCGTTTTATCGGTTTCGGTCTGTTTTTCGGTCGTCTGACCTTCCGTCGCCTTATCCGTCGCAGCGTTCGTCTGCGGTTCGGTTACAGCGTCGGTTGCCGGATCCGTCGCTTTTTCGGTTATTTCGGCTTCCGTCGCCCGATCCTCCGTTGACGCGGCGGGCTTTGCCGTGTCTGAATTACAGGCGAACAGGTTGAATATCACCGCCGCGATCATGATTGCCGCGAGCAGTAAGGACGTTATCTTCTTTTTCATTTTGTCCTCCGCAAAGAGTTTTTTCATATTATAGCAAAAACAAACCGATTTGTCAATAGCGAAGGAATTTCGATCTCGATTATTGACAACCGAATTTGTTTATGATATATTAAACTAAACCGAAAACGGAGGTATCTTTATGAAATCTTATATTATTGATCAGGACCTGCACATTCATTCTCACCTTTCTTCCTGCTCATCCGATCCGGAACAGACGCCCGAACGCATACTTCAATACGCACTCAATACCGGTTTGACTACGATCTGTCTTACCGACCATTTCTGGGATCCTTCCGTACCCGGAGCGTCCGACTGGTATAAACCGCAGAACCTGGATCATATCAGAGAATCTCTTCCTTTGCCGCAGACCGATAACGTTCGTTTTCTTTTCGGCGCCGAGACGGATATGGATAAGGATTTTACGATAGGTGTAAGCGATAAAACGCTTGATCTGCTTGATTTCTTAATAATCCCGACCACTCATCTGCATATGCCCGGCTTTACGATAGACGCGGACGTCGGTTTCGACGGAGAAGGTATAAAACGCCGCAGAGAGCTTTATATCAAAAGGTTTGAAAAGATACTTGATTCCGATCTGCCGTTTCACAAGGTCGGAATAGCGCATCTGACCTGCCCGCTTGCGTGCGCTCAGCCGAAAGACGGGATACTCCGGCTGATCGACGGCATACCCGATGAAACATTCCGTGAACTGTTCTCTTCCGCGGCGAAAAAGGGTCTCGGGATCGAGCTTAATTTCGGCGCTTTCAAATATTCGGGCAAAGAAAAAGAGAGCGAATACCGCCCGTACCGCATAGCCAAAGAGTGCGGATGCAAATTCTATTTCGGAAGCGACGCTCACCATCCGCGCGATCTTGAACCGGCGATCCGCAATTTTACCGAGATCGTAAACACGCTCGATCTGAAAGAAGACGAAAAGTTCCGTCCGGGTAAATGACGGTATAATAAAACGCCTTTTGAAAACGCTGCTTCGAGTCCCGTATATGAAGTTTTGCACCGCGAAAAAAGGCACGCTGTTGCGTGCCTTTTTTTCGTGGTGGAGCATACGGGACTCTTCTTGATTTTTGCAAGGCATAATTGCAGACTTCATTCCCGGTGCCTT
>CACYEW010000192.1 GCA_902773455.1 uncultured Ruminococcus sp. | reverse complement strand
CGCCGCGAGCTTCAGCTATATAAACGAATCCATCGTAAGAGAAAGCAGAAGTCTTGCAAACAGAGCCGTGAACTGCGATACGGCGAACATAAGAAAGACGGTCAACGCGGCGGCGCAGTCGATGAACGCTATAAAGGCTATAATGGACGCGTGTCTTCTTGAAACGCTGCCGCCGGATCTGCGAGAAGCGGCTTTATTGAGATACGAAAATCCTCAGGCGTCATTAAACGAGTTATCGGAAATATCAAAACCGAAGCTCACCAAATCGGGCATAAATCACAGATTGAAACGGATAATCGAGTTTGCGAAAACAATAAAACGGGAGCAATAAATGAGTTTCGTTCATCTTCACGTTCACAGCGAATACAGCCTTCTTGACGGGGCGTGCAGGATCGCCGATATACCGAAAGCCGTAAAAGCTCTCGGTCAGAACGCGGTCGCTCTGACCGATCACGGCGCGATGTACGGCTCCGTGGCGTTTTATAACGCCTGTAAAGCGGAGGGGATAAAACCGATCATCGGCTGCGAAGCGTACGTTGCTCCGACCACGCGTTTCGAAAAGTCGAAGACGAAGGACGACGCGTATAATCATCTTATTCTCTTATGCAAAAACGAAGTCGGTTACAAAAACCTCATTTATATGGTCTCAAAAGGATTTACGGAAGGTTTTTATATCCGTCCGAGAATAGACAACGAGCTTCTCGCTTCTCACAGCGAGGGGCTTGTATGCCTGTCCGGCTGTATCGCAGGATATATACCGAGAATGATAGCGAGAGGCTTTTACGATAAAGCGAAAGAATACGCGCTGTGGCTCAACAGAGTATTCGGTCAGGGCAATTTCTATCTCGAGATCCAGGATCACGGTTCCGAAGAAGAAGAGGAGGTAATGCCCGAGATCATAAAGCTCTCGCAGGAGACGGGAATTCCGCTCGCGGCGACAAACGACGCTCATTATATCGCAAAACGCGACGCGGATACTCAGGCGGTGCTTTTATGCGTACAGACGAACAGCGTCATAACCGACGGCAGACCCATAGGATTCGATACGGACGAATTCTATCTGAAATCGGAAGCCGAGATGCGCCGCATTTTCGGACCGAACGGCGACGCAATAGAAAATACGCAGAAGATCGCCGATATGTGCGGTTACGATTTTTATTTCGATAAGCTTTATCTTCCGGAATTCACACCGCCTGACAGCAAAGATCCGCGCGATTATCTGCGCGAGCTTGCTTACGAAGGATTTGAGAAAAGAATAAAATACGGCATGCTCGTTTTTACGGAAGAAAACACGGAAGAAGTATATAAAACGAGAATGGAGTACGAGCTTTCCGTTATCGACGGGATGGGATTCAACGAGTATTATCTCATTGTCGCCGATTACGTCGGTTACGCAAAAACTCACGGCGTTACGACCGGTCCCGGCAGAGGCTCGGGCGCGGGAAGTCTTATAGCGTTTCTCATCGGCATAACCGACGTGGATCCCGTCAGATACGAGCTGATGTTCGAACGCTTCCTCAACCCGGAACGTAAGGGAATGCCCGATTTCGACGTGGATTTCGCCGATACGGAACGTCATAAGGTGATCGAATACGTTACCGAAAAATACGGTAAAGACAGAGTCTGTCAGATCATAACGTTCGGTACTCTCGCCGCGCGCGCGGCGGTACGCGACGTCGGACGCGCTCTCGGTATGTCGTACGGCGACGTCGATTCGGTCGCAAAGCTCATACCTCAGAAGCTCGGCATAACGATAAGAGAGGCTCTCGATTCACCGGACGGAAAAGATCTCAAAGAACGTTACGATAACGAACGCGAGGTAAAGACTCTTATAGATACGGCGATGTCGGTCGAGGGCATGCCGAGAAATATATCGACTCACGCGGCGGGGGTCATCATCACGGGCAGACCCGTTTACGAATACGTTCCGCTGGCTAAAAGCGGAGATATCACGGTTACGCAGTACGATATGGATACGTCCGCGAAGCTCGGTCTCGTGAAGTTCGATTTTCTCGGTATCAGATATCTGTCGATCATTTCCGATACGGAAAATCAGATAAGAGAATACGAGCCCGATTTCGATATAACGAAAGTTCCGCTTGACGACGCCGCGACTTACGAAATGCTTTCCAAAGGTCTCGGCGAGGGCGTTTTCCAGCTTGAGAGCGCCGGCATGAGAAGGATGCTCGTGCAGTTGAAGCCGGACAAGCTTGAAGATATAATCGCGGCGATAGCTCTTTACAGACCCGGTCCGATGGATTCGATACCGCAGTTCCTCGAAAACAGAGCCGATCCTTCGAAGATCAATTATATAACTCCGCTTCTCAAACCGATCCTCGACGTTACGAACGGCGTGGCGGTCTATCAGGAGCAGGT
>CACYEW010000191.1 GCA_902773455.1 uncultured Ruminococcus sp. | reverse complement strand
TTTTTCGGGGGCTGCGCCCCGCCACCCCTGCATCCCCCGAACCCCCTCACCCCTCCGTTCTCCCGGTCTGCGACCGGGGGATCCCGCACGCCCCGGGAGACGTTACGTCTCGCGGGAGGGGAGTAAGGGGTTTGGGGATCATGAGGGGCGGGAGATCCCCAAGAAAAAGCCGCGGCTTTTTCGGCCGCAGGCGGACTTTTTTTGCCTCTTGACAAATTTTTTTGAAAAAATATAATATTTGATGATGACGTTTTGCGTTTTTTTGCGACTTTATTATCAGAGACGGCCGCAAGACAAGGAGGAAAAAGCCAAATGACCGATCGGGAGATCATCAAACTTCTTTTTGAACGGAAACAATGCGCGCTGACGGAGCTGCAGACAAAATACGGCAGGTACTGTAAAAGCGTCGCTTTGAACGTTCTGAACGATCCGCTCGACGCCGAAGAGTGCTTGAACGACGCTCTTTACGCCGTGTGGAACAGGATACCGCCGGATAAACCGAAAGACCTCGGCGCGTACGTATCGATAATAATACGCAATATCGCCGTATCGAGGCTGCGCAAGATCAAAGCCGAAAAGCGCGGCGAAGACCTGAACGTCATAATCGAAGAGCTCGACGAATGCTTTACCGATTCGAGAAGCGCCGAAGACGAATACGTCTCGGAAGAACTGAAAGAGGCGCTCAACAGATTTTACAAAACTCTGTCTTCAAAAGAACGCGACGTGTTCATGAGCAGATATTTTTACGCTTATTCGCTTTCGGATATAAAATCGGCGTTCGGCGTCACCGAAGACTACGCGCGCATCATGCTAATGCGAACGCGTAAAAAACTCAAAGATTTTTTGCAGAAGGAGGACCTGATATGAACGGAAAGACTCTGCTCGAAGCGATCGGTTACGCCGATGAAAAATACGTATCCCGTACTTTTTCGAAATTTTACGTTTCAAAGACCGGTGAAAAAGCGTCCGGAATATGGAATGCAGTTAAAATAGCCGCCGGCGTCGCCGCAGTTTTAGCGGTAATACTCGCAATCTGGATACCGTCGATACTGTTTCGCGGTCCGTATACCCCCGGCACGACCGATACCGGTACCGCGCCGGCAAAGACGGAGCTGACGTCCGCTTCCGATACCGACGGTATAACGACCGCCGAACCGGTCGTCACCGAGCCCCCGACGACCGAACCGGATGAAACGGAACCTCCGACGACAGAGGCTCCCGCGACCGAACCGCCGACTACCGAAGCTCCGGCGACCGAGCCGCCGACAACGGAAGCTCCCGTGACCGAGCCGCCGACAACGGAAGCTCCCGTGACCGAGCCGCCGACAACGGAAGCTCCCGCAACCGAGCCTCCGACGACCGAAGCGCCGGAAACGGAACCGCCGGTCACCGAACCGCCCGTAACACTCGTTTCTACAATAAAAATAAACGCGTCTCAAACCTCGCTTGTGGTCGGCGAAACGATGAAACTCACGGCGACGGTAAAACCGGATAATGCCGACAACAAGGCTGTCAAATGGAGCATATCGTCCGGCTCGTCTTACGCGAAAATATCGTCCGACGGCACGCTTACCGCAGTAAAAGCGGGACAATGTACCGTCAAAGCGACCGCGGAGGACTCCTCCGGCGTCAGCGCGACCGTAAAAATAACGATAACCGAACCTGAAGTATTGACGTTCGAAGAAGCGGTCGCCTACCCGGTGGACGGCCCGGCGCACTCGTTCAGCGAAGGAGATCTTGAAGAAATGTTCTCGATCTTCCCCATGTACGAACGCGGCAGATCCGTCACGCCGGGCGAGACCTTTCAGATCTGGTTCGCAGTATATGAAGATATGTCGAAAATTTATCTTTCCGACGTCGATTTCAAAATCGTTTCGGGCTCCGAATACGCGACGCTTGATAAAAACGGCATTTTCACCGCAAAAGCCGAAGGCGAAGTGAAGATCCGCGCGACGCTCAAAGCGAACGGCGTCAGTTGTGACGCGACGATCACGATAAAAACTCAGCCGAAACTCGATAAATGGGAAGGCTCCGGCACGTTCCGCGATCCGTACCTGATAAATACGGTCGAGGATTTCGAGCGCATAAAGACCGTCTGCGACAGCAATACCTCCGGGTACTGGTTCTTACAGACAGCCGACCTCGATTTTTCGGGCATTGAATGGACCCCGCCAACTGATTTCAGACACAAATACGACGGCGGCGGACATAAAATAATCAATATGACCGTAGCCGAGAACGCTCAGTATCCGGGTGTGTTCGGTCGCGCGATAAATGCCCTTATCAAAAATCTTACCGTTGAAAACTATACTTATGTCAGCAGCCGACAGAATTCGGGGGGCGCCGGCGTCATCTTCGGTTTCGGCGAAGGCTGCGCCGTATATGATTGTCACGTTAAGACCGCTGTCGTCGAAGCAGGCGAAACCGTCGGCGGATTCGCGGGCTTCGTGCAGGGATCGTGTACGTTTGTCAACTGCTCAACCGACGCCGCGTGCAAAGCGATTTATTGCGTAGGCGGATTCGTTGGATTCTACAGCAGTACAGGCGGTATGTACGGTGTTTTCTATAACTGTTCAGCGACCGGAACGGCGACCGCGACGGGAGGCGAAGATATTCTTTTTGGTCGCTGCGGCGGCTTCTTCGGCAATCAGCAGACCGAAGCCGGGTATATGAACAAACGTCTTTTTATCGTAAACTGCTCCTGCAACCAAACTGATGAGATAATCGCCGCTTCGAAACCTTAAAAATAAAAATCGATGCAAAATACCGTAAAGCAGTCAAAAACCACCGCAACCGATTCGATATTTACAGGATCAAAAAATAAACGAGGTATACAATGAAAAAAATTTTTGTTTGATTGTACTTGCAGCCGTTTGTATGTCCGCTTTTTCATGCGTACAGAAAATTCAGCCCGCCTCGACCGTCACGACGAGGCGAAGGAAGGTTATGAAAGCGTAACAATAAGCGACGGCAACACGCGCAAAACCGAATTCGAAGTAACGATGAAAAACCGGTAAATATATCTTAATTCAATAAAGACAGGCTGCCGCAGCATCGGCAGCCTGTTTGTATCGTATGTTTGATTTCGCGCCGCAAGCGGTCGATCCGTGAATCGACCCTGCGGTCTTAAAACGACGTTTTCAGCTGTCCTCCGACCGGGGCGCGTTATTCCGCCTTGTCCTGCTTCGCTTTGACGTACGTATCCGCCATGAATTCCGCGAGGACGGGTGCGAGCACGTCAAATCCCGCGGCGTTCGGGTGTAAACCGTCGTTAGAATACACCCTCGACTTGATGTCGAATCTCGCGTTGAACCAGCCGTCGTTATACAGATCGAGATATACGACTCCCCATTTGTCGCAGAGCGCTTTTATCATCTCGACGTATTCGGTCATATCCTTACATCTGCCCGCGTCAAAATCGACCTTGTAAAGTATCATATACACGATAACGGCTTCGCTGTGATTCCCGGTCAGCGTCCAAAGCACCTCTTCGAGCCCGCCCGCCAGGGTCGACTTATTGAGCTTCGACGGGTCGAAATTTTCGCGCGTCATATCGGATATTTTGCCGACCGGAGCCGAATCCATCGCGTCGTTTACGCCGCCTTCAATGACTATGATATCCACGCTGCGTTTGAGATCGGCGCCCGTCTGCGCGATGATCGTGTTCTCTCCCCGCACAGTCGACAGCGAAGCGCTGTCTTTGCCGCGGTTGATCATTTTCGCGCCGTATAACTCGCTTATCCTGCCGCCGTACGAATAATATACCGTGCGCGCCGGATCGTCGTGAAACGTCTTGTCACAGATCGAATCGCCGTAATATAACACTCTTTTGTCTGCAAGTACGCTCGCCAGGTCGCAAACGCCGGGGCCGATCTTAAAAACCGGCTCGCGTTTCATTGTATGTATCTCTCTGATGAATTCCGCCGTGCGCTCCGTTAATTTTTCATAGTCCGCGGCGCTCATGCGTATCGGTCTGTAAAGATCGCCCGTATCGGCTCCGGGTACCGGTTCGGCGGTTATTTCGAATTCCGTTATCAGCGGCCATTCGTTGTCGAAAGCCGTCGAACGTATCCTTACGTATCTCGCTTTGAAGTATTCGCCGCACTTCGTCACTCTGTTCGTTTTGTTCAGATCGCAGAGCTTCGTGTAATTTTCCCCGTCCGAAGAATATTCCAGAACGCCTTTGTGAATATAGTTGTTCGGGTATCTTTCCGATCCCATTATAAGGTTTATCCCCGACACCTCCGATAAAACTCCGAGATCTACCGTAAACGTGCTGCCGTCGTACGCTCCGCCGTTGCTCCAGAAAAGCGTCGACATATCGCCGTCCACGGCGTATTCGGGGCCGTTGCCTTGATAGACGTTCATATCGGTCGACGCGGTCAGTCCGGTTTCGGGTTTATATTCGATCCCGGTCTCCTCATCATAAAGATCAAGGATGAAGACGCCCCATTTTTCGCAGGCAAGGCGCATGACCTCCGCGTATCTGCGCATATCCGACGCGCAGCCGCGATCAGACGTAAGCTTCGGCGCGATGACGCAGCCGATGCAGGCGTCTGCAAACAGCTTTTTCGCGGTCAGAAGCGTATTTTCAAATCCGCCCGCGAATTTATAAAGGTCAAGATCTTCCGGCTTCGTCATATCCGCGCTCTTCGGCACGATCCTGCCGATATCGACCGCACGGGCGGCGTCTGTGATCCCGCCTTCTATAATGACGATACCGTATTTATTGCCGCTTTCCGTTTCCAAAAGCGACGCCGCCGTCGGGCCGTACGGTACCGGGATCTGCGATATGCACACTCCGTCCGTTGAAACGTTTTTTACATTTGATATCTCAAGTTTTTCGGCGACCGTCTCGGCTAAGCTTTTCTTTTTCTGCCCGTCAACGGTAATCTCGGTCATAAGCGCGTCGCCGACGAAAAGCGCGGTCTTGCCTTTCAGCGTCTCTTCATCCGCCGGCGGCGCGACGGGCCCGGTCGCCGTTTCGGTCCCGGCGCTTTTTGTTTCGGTCTGTTCCGTTTCGCCGCCCTCCGCGGTCGTCTCATCGGGGCTCTTTTCCCCGCACGAGCAAAAAACGGTCAAAATGAATATAAGCGCAAGCGCAAAACAAATCATCCTTTTCATCGGCAAGCTTCTCCCTCGTTTCTTTTTCGGTATTATATCACACAAAAATATTTTTTGTCAAGTACGCGGCGGCTGCCGCGTCTTATTATTTGCGAAAACCGTATGTTCCGACCGGCGTTCATATCCCGGAGCTTCCGATACCGATTCTACATTTTTTTAACCTGCGGTTTACCCGTGTTTTCCGAACAATACCTTTACTTGTGCGAAAAACGTGTTATAATATAATCGAAATCAGGCGCCGTTTCAATAATAATCGGAGGTAATTTATGAAAATCAATATAAGTGCGAACATAAAAAGGCTGCGCGGCGAAAAAGGCGTCACGCAGGAACAGCTCGCCGAGGCGATGAACGTCACCTGCGCGGCGGTCAGCAAGTGGGAACGCGGCGAAACTTACCCGGACATAACCGCGCTTCAACCGCTCGCGTATTATTTCGGCGTGTCGCTCGACGAACTGATGGGCTACGATAAAGAGAAGGT
>CACYEW010000190.1 GCA_902773455.1 uncultured Ruminococcus sp. | reverse complement strand
TATTTAATTTGTTATATCGAACGGGGCGCCCCGTTATGTCCTGTCGCGGTCAACGACCGCTCCGTTCTTCGGCGCCTTTCCGTACAACGGGTTATAGTATATCACATAATTTTCAAAAAATCAAGTGGTTTTTTGCATTTTATCATCTTTTTTTACAGCGCGGAGTTTTTTTTCGCTCGTCAGGCTGAATTTACAAAAAATTAACAACGTTTTTTGATACGTTTTTTCATTATTTTGCGTCTATATATATGAAGGGTTTGATTTGCAAGAATTTACAAACATTTAACGCTTTTTTTCGACGTCGATCATTTGACCGTATTGACTGTTCATTCATTACCGCGTATAATAATATGCAGATCAAGGAGACGTGTATATGGAAAGAAAACTGTTTTGCGAGATAAATCCGTTCTGTTATTCGGTATCGGTCAAAAAAGAGCGTTTTATACGCCGTATAAAAGACTTTTTCGCACGCGTGAAATTTGCGGATTCGTTTTCGGAAGAGCTGCCGTGCATCATTTCTTCCCACTCTTCTCTGCTCATGCGGAAGCTTCACGGAGTGGACGCGGCGCTTCAGGAAAACAAGATCACGAATATCAGGCTCGGCTGTGATAAGGTAAACGGTCTTCTTATCCGTCCCGGGCAGACCTTTTCGTTCTGGAAAACCGTCGGCGCGCCGACGAAGCGGCGCGGTTACAAAGAAGGGCTGATCATCAGCAAAGGCCGTATTTCGAGCGGTATCGGCGGCGGTATGTGTCAGATGGGCAATATGATCCACTATCTGATACTGAACAGCCCTCTCGAAGTCACCGAGATACATCACCATTCAGACGCGCTTTTTCCCGACGACAGGCGGCGCGTCCCGTTCGGTACGGGCACTTCGATATTTTACAACTACATAGACTACCGTTTTAAGAATACGACGGATCAGACGGTCCAGCTTCTTTTATGGATAGAAGAAGGCGAACTGTGCGGCGAGCTTCGCGCGGAGCATGAAATACCGTACAGATACAAGCTTACTGAAGAAAACCATCATTATCAAAAAGAAGGCTGCGATTATTACCGCGTCTCCGACGTTTATCGCGTCGTTATCGACAAAAAGACCGGCGCCGAGATACGGCGTGAGCTTATTTTGAAAAACCACTCGAAAGTAATGTACGATCACTCTCTGATACCGAAAGAACAGATAAGAGATGATAACTGAACTCATAAGAACGGCGGCTGCCCGGGCATCCGACAGAACGGCTTTCATAACTCACGACGGCAGCATCACGTACGGAGAGCTTATGAAACGGGCCGACGGATACGCTTCGCTTTTGAAAAAACAGGGAAACGGACCCGTCGTAATATACGGCGATAAAAGCGTGAACGTTTTCGTAATGATGCTTGCATGCCTTTTCGCGCGCCGCGCGTACGTTATCGCAGAGCCTTCGCTGCCGGAGAAGCGGCTTATGAGCATTATAAAAACGTCCGGCGCTTCTCTTCTCATAACGGAAGAACCCGTCGCTTTCCCGGACATAACGGTCTGTTTTCCCGACGATCTGATAAATTTCAAAAACGAAGAACCGAAAGAGGGCGGCGACGTCGCGTATATCGCCTTCACGTCCGGCACTACGGGCGAGCCGAAAGGCGTTATCATAACGTACGGCAATCTTTATAATTTCGTAAAATGGATGACGGGTATTGAGCCGATCAGCGGTTACGAAAGCCCCGCGGTTTTCAATCATGCGAGATTTTCGTTCGATCTGAGCGCCGCGGCTATCTTTTTCAGCCTCTGCAAGGGCGGCACGCTCGTCGCTTTCAGCGCAGATCCGAAAGACGGCATGTTCGGCGCGCCTGCTCTGATAAGCCGGTACGGTGTGAAATTTGCCGTGATGACGCCTACTTTTCTGCGTCTTTGTCTACTTTCGGGTGGATTCGACCGTAAGAACTGTCCGGAGCTTGAATGCGTTTATTTGTGCGGCGAAACGCTCCGCAAAAGCACGGCGCTGAGACTGTTTTCAGCTTTTCCGGACGTTTCTCTCATCAACGCGTACGGCCCATCGGAATGTACGAGCGCGGTAAGTTATGCGTTCATAACCGAAAAAACAGCTGAAACGGGCGTCATACCTGTCGGCACCGTCGGCAAATGCGCCTGCAGCGTCGACGTCAGAGACGGCCGTATCGTCGTATCCGGCGAAAGCGTAGCCGCGGGTTATAAAAACGGCGCGTGTTTCAACGGCGAATACGATACGGGCGACCTCGGTCATATAAAAGACGGTTTCATTTATTTTGACGGCAGATCGGACAGACAGATAAAATACAAAGGCTACCGTATAGAGCTCGACGGGATAGAGGCGCGCATATCGGAGATCGACCGCGTATGTCTGTGCGCCGTAAAAGCGAAATACACCGATGAAGGCGAGGTAAAGCATACCGTCGCTTACGTATACGGCGAAGGCGACGGCCTTGAGGAATACGTCAGATCGGCGCTTCGCGAAACGCTGCCCGAATACATGATCCCTAAAATAATAAAGAGATTGGAAAACCCGCCGCCCGATAACGGCGGCAAGCTCGATCTGAGGAACGCGAAATGACGGACGTAACGAAACTTCTTTATGAAATATGTGAAGACGAGGCGGTATTTGAGCCCGGCGTCGATCTTATCGAATCGGGACTTCTCGATTCTTTTGCCGTGATAGAGCTTTTTTCAGCGCTTGAAGACCGCGGCATAGTTCTTTACCCCACGCGCATAGACAGAAATAAGCTCCGTACCGCGGACGGGATACGGGAGCTTATTTCGGAATATGAAAACGCTCAAAGAGATATTTCTTCACCTAAACAGAACGAATAAAGAACGAGTCTGCCGACTTCCTTTTTCGTTATGCGTTCGAGCGCTTTTTTGTAGTACAAAAGCTGCGTGCGGTGACGGTCTTTGAAATCCTCCACGTTTCTTCTGCCGATCCGGTCGGTCTTATAGTCGCATACGGTTACGGTGCCGTCCTCTTCTTCGAAGAAGCAGTCGACCACGCCCTGAACGAGAAGAGTCTCGTTTTCGAGTGTTTTCTTAAGCTCGGGATCGTTTGTGAATTCGGCGGCGTCGAGTCCTATATTGAACCGGAATTCTCTGTAAAAGAGCCTTCCCGCTTTTTTCGCGGCGTTCATTCTGTTATAAAGATCCGATTTGAAAAAGCTTCTCACTTCTTCTTCGTACATTATCTCGGCGTTGCGTACGTCTGTAAAGCCTTTATCGGAAAGTCTCTTCGCTTCGGCTGAAACGTCAGCTTCGGCTGACTCGAAATCGCAGAACTGCATGAAAAGATGCGTCGCCGTGCCGCGCTTTGCCGCGGTCGCTTTTTCTTCGCTCTCTTCTCCGCCCGGCAAAATCACCGGTACGGGCAGATCGGGTTCGAGATCGGAAACTGTTTCGTCTTCGTCGAGCATCGCCGGATAAAGCTTTGACACGGCTACCTTGTTCGGCACGCCGGAAAGCGCTTTATGCGGATAAACGAACGAGAGCCTTTCTCTGACCTTACGCTCGAATTCGCCGTCGTATAACGCTTCCTCCGTTTCCTTTGCGCAGTCCGCCGCCGTATCCTCCGCTTCTTTTTCGACGACTCTGCATACGCTGCATTCCGTTTCGCCCTCGGGGGTACACAGGCGCAAAAGATCGAAAAGCGATTTGCACTCCATTATCAGCTCGAGACTGACTCTGCTTCCGAAAGAGGGCGTTTTCGGAGTCGCCGCAGTTACGGTCAGATACTTCTTTGCTCTCGTAAGAGCCACGTACAGAAGTCTCATATCGTCGCGTACGCCGTTATCGGTGTATTTTTTGTTTATCGTCTCGCAGATCGGTCCCTTTACGGGGCCGTTTTCCGTGGCCGTTGTAACCGCAAAGCCGAGCGTTCTGTCGGAGACGACCGTTTTGGATTTGTCGAGCGCGGAGTCGACAGCGTACAGAAACACGGCGGGGTATTCGAGACCTTTCGATTTATGCATCGTCATGATCGTTACGCAGCCCTCTTCAGCCGACGACGGAACAATGACGCCTTCGTTATCGTTTTTTATCAGGCTGTCGCAGTACGCGGCGAAATCGGAAAGAGACGCCGTACCGTCGGAACCGAAATCTCTGGCAAGATCGTACATTTTGCGCAGATTGGCTTTACGCATCTCTTTTCCGTTTTTATCTTTTTTATTGAAAGCAAGCGTCATTATCGCCGTTTCCGAATAGAGGCGGCGCATGAATTTTTCAAGCGGAAGCTTGACGCTCTTCTTACGCAGGGACTGCAGACGGGAAAGAAAGTTTCTGCATTTTTCTCCGTCATCGGTTTCGGCGTACGCTTCCACAGCCTCGTAAAACGGCGCGTCGGAACGCGATTTGCGTATCACGGCGAGCTCGTCTTCCGAGAAGCCGAATATCGGACTTCTCATGACCGCCGCGAGCGGTATATCTCTGCACGGATTGTCGATCGCGGTAAGAAGACTTACGGCGAGAATGACCTCGGGCGAGTTGAAAAAGCTCTTTTTCGAAGCCGCCGCCACGGGTATGCCTCTCTGCTTCAGCTTTTTTTCGATCTCCGCGCACTTCGATTCTGTTCTGCAAAGGATCGCTATATCTCCGTACGTTATGGGCGAGCCGTCGTCTTTCGTGCCGCTTTTTACAAGCTCGGCGATGCGCTGCGCCACGTATTCTTTTTCACCGTCTTTTCTGTTTGCACCGGTAAAAATGCGGATATCCGCTTTTACGTCTTCTCTTTTTTCCGCTTTCTTCGAGAAAACGAGCGCGTCCGCCTCCGAATACGGCACCTCTTCGGTATCTGCTCCGAAGAGTTTCGAAAATACGAGGTTCGTATAATCCACGACGGGCTTTCCGCATCTGAAATTGTCGGAAAGGAACAGTACGTCGGGTATCGGTTCGCCCTCTTTTTTGTTTTCGGCTCTTTTTCTGTAGCCTGCGAATATACGCGGTTCGGCGCCTCTGAAGCCGTATATCGACTGCTTGATATCGCCGACCATGAATCTGTTGTTGTGTGAGATCGCGGCGAAGATCGCGTCCTGCGTGCTGTTCACGTCCTGATATTCGTCGATGAAGATCGCTTCGTACGATTTTCCGACGAGCTCCGCGGTCTTCGTGGGACCGCCGTTTTCGTCGCAGAGCAGATCGCAGCAAAATCTTTCGAGATCGTTATAGTCGAACTTTTTGTATTTTTTCTTCCGCTCGATGAAAAGCCGGTCGAAATTCGACAGGAATTTGTATATATTAAGATATACTTCCGCCGTTTTGCGGCATATTTCTTTGACCTGCTCCGGGCTGAACGAGAAAAGATCCTGTATCGTCGAGATCGCTTTCGATCCGAATTCTTTTTTCAGGTTCTGCGACTTGTCAGCGTATATCGCGTCTTTCGGCGCGCCTCTGAGCTGGGAAAAAGCCGGTTTGATCGTCGAATATACTCTCGCTTCTGCGTAACCCTTTCCCGAATACGCCGCGATCGCCTCCGCTATATATGCGAGGCATTGATCGAAAACGGGGCTGTATTTTTCTTCAAAGCCGTCTTCGCTATTGTATTCGTCGCACAGATCGAGTATTTTGTCGCGATATAAAACGAGCTTTCTTATCGCGTAAGATCTCATATATTCGT
>CACYEW010000189.1 GCA_902773455.1 uncultured Ruminococcus sp. | reverse complement strand
TTTGTATCGATTCAGAGTTTTTCGTATCCTTCAACGTCGAGGACGAATATAGTCGCGCCGCCGACGGTGGTCTCTTCGGCAACGCTCTGATCGGAGAGACCTCTTCCGAAGGAGTTTTTCGTACTGTTTATCTGCTTTCTGCTCGCGCAGTGCATTTTCAGTATCTCTTTCAGTTCCGGCACGCGTTCCGCTTCCGTACCTATAAGAAGAGTGGTATTGCCGACCATGAGAAATCCGCCGGTCGTCGAGAGCTTTGTAACGAAAAATCCTTCTTTTGTAAGCGCCGACGTCGCGGTCACGCTGTCGTCGTTCGGTATTACGGCAAGTACAAGTTTCATATCTTTATCTCCTTTACAGATCGATGTTTATTTTGAGGAAGCTCGTTCTGTCGAGCTTGGTTATATCGGGTATCTCGTAACGGTTGTCGTTCGAGTCGCGGAAAAGGACTCTGCCGTCGTACAGATTTTTGATATCGGAATGACGGTTCCTTATATCGAACGACCGCTGCCCGTAATTCGTCATGACGGTGTATTTCAGCAGCCCGTTTTTTTCTTTTCTGTCGAGTATCGCGGTGATCTTCGGTATCATGTAATACTCGTCAAGGCATTTTTCGACCGCCTGCCGCGACTCCGGCATAAGTTGCCCGATATCGCGGATCAACGCGACTTCTTTCATTTCCGGAGAGAGCAGCGTGATGTATTTCGTAAGGCCGCTCAGCGGGAAAAGCCTGCGCGGTTCGAGATCTTCGAATTTTCTCCCGTCGTACATTTCAAGGTCGACCTTGCAGAAGCCTTTATACGTTATTTTCGCTTCGTCGGCGTTTATGTAAATCCTGTCTGACATACTCTGCCTCCTCAGTCAAAATTCTCTTCGGCTTTTTGTTTTCTGACTTCTTCCGACATCGACTGTATCTGAATAAGTCTGTAGAACTTGCCTTTCTTAGCCATAAGCTCGTCGTGAGTGCCGCATTCGATTATGCGTCCCTTGTCTACGACGACGATCTTGTTCGCTTTGCGAAGCGTTGAAAGCCTGTGAGCGATCATAAGCGTCGTTCTGCCGGAGATAAGTCTTTCGATCGCTTCCTGTATCTGATTCTCGGTCTCGGAGTCGACGGAAGCCGTAGCCTCGTCGAATACGAGTATGCTCGGGTTTTTAAGCACGGCTCTCGCTATCGATATCCTCTGCCGTTCGCCGCCCGATAAGCCGACGCCGCGCTCGCCGAGCATTGCGTCGTAACCGTCCGGCTGAAGGATTATGAAGTCGTGAGCGTTTGCGATATCGGCGGCGTTTATGACCTGCTCGATATGCGCGTCGGGAACGCCGTAGGCGATATTATTGAATATCGTATCGGAGAACATCATCGGTTCCTGCTGAACGTAGCCGATACGGCTCCTGAAATACGAAAGGTCTATATCTTTGATGTTTATTCCGTCGAGAAGTATCTCGCCTTCGTAGTTGTCGTAGAAGCGTAAAAACAGATTGATCAGCGTCGATTTGCCCGAGCCGGTCGTACCGACGATACCGACTATATCTCCCGGCTCTATCGTCAGATTTATATCCGACAGCGTCTTTTTCGCGCGGTCAAAGCTGAAATTGACGTTTTTGAATTCGATCTTGCCTTTTATCTTTTCGGGGCAGTTGCCTTTGCCGAGGTCGGCTTCAGGCTCAGCGTCGAGTATGTCGAGCACGCGTTCAGCCGACGCGAGAGCGCCCTGATAGCTGTCCGAAAGGTAGGCGAAGAAGTTGACCGGACCGTAGAACATCGAAACGTAGGAGAGAAAAGCGACGAGAAGACCAACCGTAAGACCGCCGTAGCCGATTATCGTCCATTTGCCGCCGATGCCCCAGATCAGAAGCGAGCCGCACGTAACGACAAAGTTGACTATCGGAGGGAACGTTGTTGTTATCTTTGCGGAGTTCGTGTCGACCTTATACCATTCGTCGTTGTATCTTTTGAATTTTTCCGTTGCGCGTTCTTCGCCCGCAAACGATTTTACAACTCGAACGCACGGTATCGTATCGGTAAGAACTCCCGAGACCGCCGCCCATCTTTTCCATATCTTTCGGTAAAACGGCGCGATCTTCCGGCTGAAATACTTTGCGCCGAGCACGACTATCGGCACCGGACATAACGCGAGCAGCGAGAGCTTCCAGTCCTTCAAAAACATTATCACCGTGATGCCGACGAGCATGAAGAACTGTACGATTATTTCCTGGGAAATACGGAGCATGAACGCCTGTATCGTATTCGTATCTCCGGCGATACGGTTTATCACCGAACCGGTCGAGGTCTTGTCGTAGAATTTCATCGGCAGATGCTGCGCTTTTTCATAAACGTCGTTGCGCAGATACCGCACTATGCGGTCGCCGGCTATACGCAGAGTATATCCTCGCGTTATGCTCAACAGCGTACCGATCATGTATGAACCGAGCAGTACGCACACGATGGTTACAAGGCCGTTTATATCGTCGTTCGGCAGAACTTTATCGACGAGCCTTTGCGTAAGAGACGGCGGCAGAAGCGCAAGCGCGGTGCTCATCATCGACATTATAAGCGCTGCGATCAGAAGCCCGAGCTGCGGCTTGACGTATTTCAACAGCTTTGACAGCAGCTTGCCTTTCGACTGGCATTTGATACATTCC
>CACYEW010000188.1 GCA_902773455.1 uncultured Ruminococcus sp. | reverse complement strand
TTTATGACGAACCGCAAAGAAAAAGCGATAGCGCATATGGAGGCTTTCTTCCGCATCGAGAAGATGACGTTCAATATCGTCAACGATCCCGGCGCGGCGTCCGTGACGGTGGACGGAGCTGTTCTTGACGCGTCATCTTATACCGCGACAGTTACGAACGGTCAGAAGATCAACATGACCGTGGCTGTGAAAGACGGCTACGAATTTCTCGGAATAAAATCGGTCCTTTCGAACGGATCGGTAAAAACGTATTCGACCGGCAATATTACCTTCAACGTCACCGGAGCGCAGACGGTCGTCGTGATGACGAAAAAAACGGGTATGACGTCCGTACCCGCGGTGGTCACCGGCTCGAGAAGCGTGTTCGTGCTTGACGGCGAAGGTACGCTCTACGCATGGGGCGCGAACGAAAACGGTCAGAACTGCGTTAAAACGGCATCGAATATGACGTCTCCGATGGTCGTCGCGACGGGCGTTATAAAAGTCGCAACGTCAATGGGCGGCACCGAGGGCGATTCGCCGATGACGGCGATACTCCGCCCGACGGGCGATGTGTTCACCGTCGGCAATAATTCCTCGTCTCAGCTCGGCAGAGGAGGAGAGAAGTCCGTGCTTACAAAGCTCGATCTCGACTTCAAAGTCAAAGATATCTCCTGCGGCTTCGACCATCTGATACTCACAGCCGAAAACGGCGATATGTACGGCGTGGGCAATAACGTATACGGTCAGCTCGGCAAGACAAATCTCGGCGGCGTCGTGAATAACGTCACTAAGATAGATACCGGCGTTATGACCGCCGCGGCGGGCAGACGTCATACCGTATATATCAAAACGAACGGCGATATGTACGTTCTCGGCGACAACAGATGGAGCAAATTCAAAGCAAATTACAAAGAAGTCATCGACGAACCGCTCCTGCTCGGAAGCAACTTCAGATTCGTATCAACCGGTCAGCACAACTGCCTTGCGGTCGATAACGAAGGAAACTGCTATTACTTCGGCTGGCGCAGCCCGACGAGCTTCAACGCGGGCGAATCCGCGGCGACGCTTACAAAAATAGCGGAAAACGTAAAGAGCGCGTATATACAGGACGAACACGCGATACTGCTCTCCGAAGACGGAAAAGTCTACGGCTTCGGTCTGAATAACTTCGGGCAGATAGCGCCGGATCTGCAGAACAAAATGAGCCCGTACCTCATAATGGAAGACTGTATTTCCTGCGGCGCCGGCACGCATTATTCGGCGGCGATCAAATCGAACGGCGAGGTATGGCTCTGGGGCAACAACTCTCAGGGTACGATAGGCAACGGAAATATATCCGATTCCTACACAGCGCCGTATAAAGCGCTTACGATCAAATAAAATAAAAACTGCCGCGAATTCGGCGCGGCGTGATAAGGAAGTATTATGTATAAACTTTGCCGCGCCGAAAATGAAGACGTCCGCAAGCGGGCTGATGAAGAAATGAAGATGCTTCGCTAATGAAGAAACTCGAATTCAACGGTTTTCTTCAAGCGAACGTCTTCATTATACCGGTTGAACACGAAAAAGTGAAAGAATACGACAGTTTTAAATATAATATGAAAGAGAGTGTGATATAATGAAAAAAGTGGTTATCTCAGCCGTATTGGTACTTATCATCGCGTTTTCATCGGCATGTGTATATAAAACGGATCCGTCAAACGCATTAAAGGACAATACGACCGTTGAAACGAAAGATCCGGATACCGCCTCGCAAGCCGAAAGAACGGCGACGGTCGACGGAAATTACAAAATAGAACGCCTTTCGGCAGGCGGGGAGTACGCTCCCGACTCACACATATACGTCAGCGCCGACGCAAGGAATATTTCCGGTGAAACGTGGGATACAGCAAATCTTAACGCGTTCTTTACGGCGACACTTTATACAGTGACCGACGGCGGAAAATACGTTTCCGCACAAGTTACTCACGCCGCGACTGAACCGTATACGTGGAAAAACGGTGAAATCTTGAGCAGAACGTTCCTGTTTTACGTTGACTCCGACGCGCCTGCAGGAGATTATGATCTTGAGATAAGTTTGAACGGTGCTGTGACCGTATTTGAAAATGTTGTTACGGTCACGGCAAAAAACGAAAACCGCTGATCGCTTTCACGCTTACGCAAAATTAAACAAAAACAACCGCCGCGAATTACCGCGGCGGTCGTTTCTATTACGTTATCAGTTGGCTGCTTCGAGCTTCTGTACGTCTTTTGAAAGCTTGGTCTTAGCCGCTTTCAGTCTCTTCGTCATCGTGGAGCTGTAAGCGGTCGAACTCGAGGAGAGAAGCGAAGTAAATACGGAGCCTACGTTGCCCCAGTCAAACATATAGACCGAACCGAGGTCGAACGTACGCGATCTCAGTATTATCGGAAGCATTTCGGCGGATTCCGGATCGCGGAAATAACTGCCTTCAAGAGCCGTTTCGTAATACGCTTTCGTCAGCGTATACATGGATTCGC
>CACYEW010000187.1 GCA_902773455.1 uncultured Ruminococcus sp. | reverse complement strand
ATAAAGGAGATGCCGATCTGCTGAAAAGATTTGAAAAGTATTCCGGCTGCTCTAATCCCTCAACTGCCGACGCATCGGTATATATCACCGCGGGGGCGGGGTTGATCGCTTTGTGCTGTGCGGTGATCTGCAAGAAGAAGATAAAAACGTAAATTCCTTGCAAAGACGCGCGGCACGGTCACTTCGCCCGCGCCGCCGCATTTCAAAAGGCAAAATACCGCTGAAAAAGATACGTGTGAAGTCTATTTCAGCCGGTAAAACAAGCAAGTTTCACACAAGTCGGTAATGCGTACGGCTGCTGCGTTACCCTCTTACAAAAAAGCAACCAATCCAATGACAGGAGGTAAATCTTATGAAAAAGATCATAATAATTCTGACCATGTCGCTGCTCTTCGGAGCCTTATGCTCCTGCGCCCTCCCGGAACCTTCGGAGACGCTGCAGTATTCCGGCACGGCAGAAGAAGCGCGGTCTGAAACCGCGGCAATGACCGGCGGCGCCGAAGAAAAGACGTTAAGCATTTCTGACGACGGCGGTACAAACGATCAAAGCGTACAGCGCCGCATATATCTGACAACTTACAATAATAAAGACGTCGAGCTTATATTGAAAGTCCTCCCCGATGATAACGGAATCAAGTATTCCGGCGCGATGGCTCCGAGCAAGATTCGTTTCGGAATGGCGGTCAACGGTTCGGTCAAAGTGGAGCCTCAGGCTGCCGAATATGAGATAATAACCGTAAAAGACGAAAGCGGCAACGCTGAAGATTTTTATATCGCATTCACCTTAGGCAGCAAGACAAGTATTTATACCCTTAACGGTACGCTTAAAGGCGAATATCTCGGGTTCAGAAGGCTGATAACGGTAAGCCCGTCAAAAGTGTACTACATATTCTATTCATATAAAGACAACGATCCGATCGACAGTTATTACGGATTACTTGATTCGAAAATGAACGTTGTAATACCGCCGGAATATTTCGAAATAGATTACGTCGGATACGGCGTTATCAAAGCGGACTGCCTGACCTTTTGCTTAGAAAAGAAAACCGACGGAAAGTATGAAAAATACGCCGGATTTATAGACAAAAACGGCGATTTCACGTGCGAAGGTCCTTATGAAGAGCTTAAGATTCTTAAGTCCGCGTTAAAAGTCAAAGAGTTCGGCAAAGACGCTTATTATATCGCCGATAACGGAATACTGAAAAAAGCCGACTGATCGCCGGACTGTATGCTGCACGAGAGCTGCACGGCGCGGTGATCTGTAAGAGAAAGCTGCGTAAGACCTGATGCCGTAACGGAGCAGTATTGAAAACTTATTGCGGCGCAAAAACAGCCGCTGAGTATATAACAAACAAGGAGAACGAAAAATGCCGAAGAAAAAAGAAAAATCACAGGGCGAACAGTTAAAAGAAAAACTGCTCTACAAAAAGAAATCCGTCTTTGAAAAGTGCGAAGACGAACGTCAGGCTGAGCTCGATTACGCCGAGGGCTACAAAAAGTTCCTGAATAACGCGAAGACCGAGCGCGACGCGACGAAGACCGCGATAGCTATGGCGAAAGAAAAGGGCTTTACCGAATATAAATTCGGGCAGAAGGTCAAAGCCGGGGACAAGTTCTATTACAACAACCGCGGCAAGAGCCTTTACCTTTTCATAATAGGTAAAGAAAACCTTGAAGCCGGTATCGCGATAACGGCGGCTCATATCGACTCGCCTCGCCTCGACCTCAAAGCCAATCCCGTTTACGAAGCGGGCGGTATGGCGTTTATGAAAACGCACTACTACGGCGGCATCAAGAAATACCAGTGGACCGCGATACCGCTCGCGCTTCACGGCAAGGTCGTTTTAGCCGACGGGACCGAAAAAGACGTACTTATCGGCGAAGACGAGGGAGACCCCGTTTTCTACGTCAACGACATTCTTCCGCACCTCGGCAGAGACCAGGCGGCAAAACCGCTCGGTTCGGCGATAGAAGGCGAACAGCTGAATCTGCTCTCCGGCTCGATACCGTTCGACAAAGAGACGTCCGAAGGTATCAAACTCAATCTGCTCCGCTTACTTAACGAAAAATACGGTATGACCGAGGTCGATTTCCAGTCGTCCGAGCTCTGCGCCGTACCGGCGGGCAAGGCTCGCGACGTCGGTCTTGACAGAAGCATGATAATGGCTTACGGTCACGACGACAAGGTCTGCGCGTACCCCGAGATCACCGGCATCCTCTCGCTCGAAGCTCCCGAAAAGACCGTTATGAGCATCATCGCCGATAAAGAAGAGACCGGCTCCGACGGCGCGACGGGTATGAAGACGAGCGCGTTCTGCGACATAATCTCCGATCTTGCGAAGACCCTCGGCAAAAACGAACGCAAAGTCAGAGCGAATTCGCTCTGCATCTCGGCGGACGTCGCGGCGGCGTACGATCCGAATTTCGCTTACGCTTACGAGCTGAACAACTCCGCGCTGATAAACTGCGGCATAGCGCTCTGCAAATACACGGGCGGCGGCGGCAAATCGAGCACGAACGACGCGTCGGCCGAATACGTGGCGAGGATCAGACGCATATTCGACAGCGCAAACGTCGTATGGCAGTCGGCGGAGCTCGGCAAGGTCGACCAGGGCGGCGGCGGAACGGTAGCGAAATTCATCTCCGAAAAGAATATCGACACCGTCGACGTCGGCGTACCCGTCATCTCGATGCACGCCCCGTACGAAGTCATAGCGAAAGCCGACCTCTACAATATGCACAAAGCAGTCGTTGCGTTCTACACGGCTTAACGACGCTGTCATTAACGGATCAAACAATAAAAATCAGCTCTTATATCGCATCTCACTGTTTCACCGAAAACGGAAAGAGTACGAACAAAACGTACGCCTTCGAATTTGAGTATACAGACGGCAGAGCCGTGCTCACCGGCGGAACGTTCGACACCGAAGTCCTGACGAAAAAATAAGTTTATATGAAACAACCGGCGGAGACAGTGTCTCCGCCGGCGTTCGTTTTGCCGTTTTTTAGCCCGCCCGAAGGACGTTTTTTTGAGATATCCGCGCCGCAGCGGCGGGAAAACGTCGGGGGCGCCTTATTTTT
>CACYEW010000186.1 GCA_902773455.1 uncultured Ruminococcus sp. | reverse complement strand
GATAACGGACCGCCCCGACGGAGGATACGTGCGTTTCGGCTTCGACGAAACGCTTGGAAGCGCCGTCAAAGCCGTTTGCGAAGAGATCTTCGGCATAAGGGCGCCCGCTTCGGAATCGGGTTATTCCGATATCAAAGAAGAAAATCCGCCGATGCGCCTTTTCAGGTACACGGCGAGGATAAGCGGATTGAAGCGCGGGCAGAGAGTTTATTACCGCTGTATCTGCGGCGTCGAATATACGCAGATATACGATTTTCACACCGCGCCGGAATCGGGCGAACCGTTTACGATAGCTCAGATGAGCGATCTGCAGGGCATAAATCCGTGCGCCGACACGGTATATAAGATCGGACTTTTTCACCCCGATCTGATACTCTTTTCGGGCGACGCGACTTTTCACCCGTGGAGAGCCGATCAGTGGTTCGACATCCGCCATCCGTCTCAGACAAAAGAACAGAAGAAACTCGCGTTTTTTCCCTGTATGCAGCAGAAAAACGGCGCGAGGCTGATGCAGTACTGCCCGACGTTTTTATGCGTCGGCAATCACGAATCGGACGATATGAGGCTCGTGTTCGACCGCGAATACGCCTCGCGCGATGAGAACTGGAGCTGGAGCGTTTTCATGCAGCTCTTCTCTCCTCTTTTTCCCGATAAAGATCATTCGCTCACGGGAAAACGGTATTATTCCGCCGACTATTCGGATCTTCATATAACGGCGCTTTCCGTTCAGCGGTGCGCCGGCTGGGGAGCCTACGACTACCCCGGCTGGAGACTTACCGATCCGATCGGCGAAGGCTCGGCTCAGGCGAAATGGCTTGACGCGGATCTGAAAAATTCCCGCGCGAAATTCAAATGGGTGATAATGCACTGGCATCTTCTGAACAAAGGCTATGACACGCAGTTCCCTCTTTCAGAGCCGGTATTGAAAGACGGCAGGGTGACAGGCTACGGCAGGGACGTTACGGGATATCTTATGCACACTTTTGAAAAATACGGTGTGAACGGAGTCAGCTTCGGTCATTCTCACGTTTACGAGCGGTATAAGGTCAACGGCGTTCATTATATCGAAGCCGCGTATCTCGGCTGCTGTTACAGGCGCGAAAACGAGCCGCTTCATCCTCTCGGATTCGTTCCCGTAGCAGAAGACAATTCGACGCAGTCGTTTCTTATCATCACGCGCGGCGAAAACGGGCTGACCGGCAGAGGTTATCGCGCAAAAGACGAGCCCGAACTATTCGACGAATACAAAATAGCCGATGAAAACGGCAAAGGACAGTAAAAAATGATACTTGACAGCAAAGGCGGCAAATGGTATAAAGGCAATCTTCATACGCATACGACAAACAGCGACGGGCGGCTCACGCCGCAGGAAGCGGCGGAGGCGTACAAAGCGCACGGTTACGATTTTCTCTCTCTTACCGATCACTGGGTGAAAAGCGAACCGTCTGAATACGGCGGCATGCTTCTTATCCCCGGCATCGAATACGACGTTATACATAACGATTCGTGCTTCCACGTCGTCGGTCATTTCATGAACGGCTCTCCGAAGCTCGACAAATCGAATTCGGCGCAGGAGATCATAGACGCGGTGAAGAGCTTCGGCGGCACCGTAACGCTCGCTCATCCGGCGTGGTCGCTTCAGAAGCCGCACGAAATGGCGGCGCTTGAAAACGTCGATTTCACGGAGATATATAATTCCGTATCGGGTTATCCGTATTCTCCGCGCCCTTATTCGGGAACGCTGATCGACGTGGCGGCGGCGATGGGCTTTCGCGCGACCCTGACGGCGGTCGACGATACGCATTACTACGAAGACGACGCGTTCCGCGGTTTCGTTTACGTAAAAGCGGATTCCCTTACGGAGGAAGCGATAAGAGCGGCGCTTCTGAAAGGCGACGTTCTTGCGACGGAAGGACCGTTTGCGGAGTGGACCGTTGAAGACGGCTGTTTCAAAGTGCATATCCCGGGTGGCTGCGAGCACGTTCAGTTCTTCTCTTCGCGGTATTATAACCCCGATACGACGGTAAAAGGCGGCACGGTCTATGACGCCGTGTATAAGATAAAATCGAACGACAGATTCGTCCGCGCCGAGATCGTCGGTTTTGACAAAAAAACGGCTTACACTCAGTATCATTTCATTGACGGAGGCTCAAGATGAAGACCGATATAGGCATATCGAGCGCGTGCCTCTTCCCGCTTGAAACGATACGCGCGGTCGAAGAATGCGCGGACGCCGGTTTCGGTATCGAAGAAATATTCATCAACACCGACAGCGAGCTGACCGGACCGTATTTCAGGAAGCTCAAACGGACGGTAAGAGAACGCGGAATAAAGGTCACGTCAGTTCATCCATTCACTTCGGGCTACGAAAACGTGCTTTTCTTCGTCGGTTACGACAAACGTATCAGAGACGGCGCCGAATACTATAAAAAGTATTTCAACGCCGCCGCCGAGCTCGGCGCGAAATACGTCGTGTTTCACGGAAACAATATGAAAAACAGGTTCTGCGGTTTTGAACGGTACTGCGAGATATTTCAGTACATAAACTCCAAAGCCGAGCCGTTCGGGGTGGAGCTTATACATGAAAACGTATCTGTCAGCGTCGCCGCGGATCCGGAAAACATCAGAATGCTCCGGAAGACCTGTCCCGATATGCGTTTCGTCTATGACGCAAAACAGGCTTGCCGCGGAGGATTCGATCCTTACGCCGTGCTTGACGCGATAGGCGACGCGGTCGTTCACGTTCATATCAACGATTACGACCTGAAAAACAGCGAATGCAAGCCGCCGTTCAAAGGCGGGCTCGACCTCTCGAGGATACTGAAAAAACTGAAAGCTCTCGGTTATAACGGCGATATGGTCGTCGAGGTGTACCGCGAGAATTTCGGCGAGGTATCGGAGCTTTACGCGTCGGCAAAAGAGCTTGAAAGAGCCGTATCGGCGATAAATAACGGTTAAAAACTGCAAGTTTACAATATTTATCTTGCATTTTAATATTATATGTGATATTATAGCGCCAATGAAACAAAGGAGATAACGTTATGCTGAATATCAGAAAAGAAAGAACGAAAGAGCCGAAGATGAAACCGGATTATTCAAATCTCGGCTTCGGCAGATATTTTACGGATCATATGTTCCTTATGAATTACAATAAGGATCTCGGCTGGTACGACCCGAGGATAGTGCCTTACGCGCCGCTTTCTCTCGATCCGTCCTGCATGGTCTTCCACTATGCGCAGGAGATGTTCGAGGGTCTCAAGGCTTATTACACGCCCGACGGAAAGATACAGCTCTTCCGCCCGGACAAGAACGCCGAGAGAATGCAGAACACGAACGAACGTCTCTGCATCCCGCAGATCTCGAAAGAGGATTTCATCCAGGCGATATCCGAAACGGTCATGTTCGATAAAGACTGGATACCGAAAGAGATCGGCACCTCGCTTTACATCAGGCCGTTCATCATCGCGACCGATCCTCAGCTCGGCGTACATCCGTCCAAAACTTATATTTTCTGCATAATCCTCTCCCCCGTCGCGGCATACTACGCAGAGGGCATCAACCCCGTCAAGATCTTTATAGAACGCGATTACGTTCGCGCCGTAAAAGGCGGTACGGGCTTCGCAAAGGTCGGCGGCAACTACGCTTCATCGCTCAAAGGGCAGGAGAAAGCCGAGAAATACGGTTATTCTCAGGTGCTCTGGCTCGACGGTATAGAGAGAAAATACATCGACGAGGTCGGCGCGATGAACGTGTTCTTCGTTATCGGCGACGAGGTCGTAACGCCTTCTCTGGCTGACGGAAGCATCCTTCCCGGCGTAACGCGCGCCTCGTGCATAGAACTGCTCAGAAGTAAGGGCTATAAAGTGACCGAGAGAAAGCTCTCCGTTGAAGAGCTTTACGCCGCATACGACAGAGGCGAGCTCAAAGAAGCGTTCGGTACGGGTACCGCCGCCGTCATCTCGCCCATCGGTTCGCTTGACGACGAGAATAAGAAAGCCGTCATCAACGACGGTAAGATCGGCCCGATATCTCAGATGCTTTACGATACCCTCACCGGCATACAGTGGGGCGTAATACCCGATCCGTTCGGCTGGACAAGAGTAATAGGCTGATGGAATTCATCATTCCGCCTGAATATGAAGGGAAGATTCTCCGCGAATATCTGCGGAGCTTCCCTTTTATCTCGGGCGGTATTTTGACCGAGCTTAAAAAAACCGGGGGCATAAAAGTAAACGGTCAGGCCGTCACCGTCCGCCGTGTACTGCGTAAAGGCGACGTACTCGATATCGAGTATAAAGACGCCGGAGGAAGCGATATCGAGCCGGTCGATCTGCCGCTCGATATAATATATGAAGACGGCAATATGACCGCCGTGAACAAGCCTTCCGGTATGCCCACGCATCCGTCTCACGGTCATTACGGCGACACGCTTGCAAACGCTCTCGCATATCATTATAAAGACGGAAACTTCGTTTTCAGAGCCGTCAACCGGCTCGACAGGGAGACTTCCGGCGTCGTGCTTACGGCGAAAAGCCGCCTTGCCGCTTACGCGCTTTCGGATACGATGAAACGGGGCGGTTTTCACAAGGTATATTACGCCTTATGCGAGGGGATATTCGATCCGCCCTCCGGTCTGATAACCGAAAATATAAAAAGAGAGACCGAAAGCATAATACTCCGCACCGTCTGCCGTGCAAGCGAGGGCAGGACCGCGGTCACGGAATACGAAACGCTGAAAACGTTCGAATACCGCGGCAGGGTCTTATCATACGTCAGACTCGTACCGAAGACCGGCAG
>CACYEW010000185.1 GCA_902773455.1 uncultured Ruminococcus sp. | reverse complement strand
CTTCATCGCCGTTATCGAAGAGTCGAACGCTTTGATACCTGCGTTTTCGTCTATGAGCCTGCCGCCGCGGCAGCATTCGACCCAAGCGGTCTTATCCTCTTCACCGGAATATCTGCAGATCGAATATCCGTCAGGCAGATCGTATCTGTCGACCGGTCCGGACATTATACGGCACATTTTGAGTTGTTTCATATTATCTCCGTCAAAAGTGTTATTACGGTAAGTATAATATATAAATCGAAAATTGTCAAGCGCAAGCGGAAAAAGTGAAAGTGAAAAGTGAAGAATGAATAGTGAAAAAGGAAAAATCCTGCTTGCGCAGGATTTTTGGTGACCCGTAGGAGATTCGAACTCCTGAAGCCGCCGTGAGAGGGCGGAGTCTTAACCACTTGACCAACGGGCCGATTGTTTAATAACTATACCACATCAAACCGAAAAAATCAAGAGGTTTTTGCAAAAAAAATCAAGTTTTTACCGATTTATTTTCTTTTGATCCCTTTTTGCGCCTGAATATCGATAAAAACCACCTCTCGTCTTCTCTCGAGATACACGAAAACAGGCGAAGAAGCGAGTAATAAAGTATCAGGCAAACGGCGACTCCCGTGAGCATCGCCGTGATCTGCAGGCTGTAAACGCCGCCGACGAGCGTGAATATCAGATGCGTGCCGCTCGCGGCGCCGATCATGCAAACCGCAGGCAGTATCAGCGTACGGAAAAACATCCCCTTCACTTTGACGAGTAAAAAGAGCTTCCGCATACTTAAAACGGCGTTCAGTATCTCGCAGACGTATATGACGACGACGTAGCCTTTTATGCCGAACGGCGGCAGAAGAAAGAATACTAAAACGACGGAAACGAACGCGTCGATGATGTTGTAACGCATCGAAGCGACCTGCTCTCCGAGGCCTTTGAGTATCGCGTCGGTCGTGTTGTCGATATACATCACGGGTATCAGCACGGCGAATATCCTGATATACTTCCCCGCTTCGGCGCTGTCGTATAAAAGCGTGCCGAGCGTTTGTGAATAATATGCGAAAAGTCCCGCGACTCCGACGGAGAATATGACCGTTATCTTCATAATTCTCGACGTTACGTATTCGATCGACTTTTTACTGTCCGTCTCCTTATATCTCGTGACCTCGGGCACGAGAAGTCCCGTAAAGGCGGTAAGGAACGCCATGGGAAAGAATATGACCGGAAACACCATACCGGAAATTACGCCGTAAGACGACAGCGCTTCTTCGCTCGACGCTCCGTTTTTTACGAGACCTTTCGGTATGAGCAGATGCTCAAGCGTAAGGAGCGCACTTCTTATATACGAGCTGACCGCTATCGGAACAGCCATTCTTATCAGCCTGCCCGATATGCCGGACGAAGGAGGAGCTTTCATCGACTTCACCTTTTTTATATCGAACAGATAAAGGATAAACGATACGGTAAAAGCAAGCGCCTCCGATATGAGCGTTCCGGTTACTATCGCCACGGTCGCCGCCTCAATGCCGCCGCCGGATACGCAGACGAGGAGCACGGCTGTAAGAAATATACGTATGAACTGCTCCAGAATATTCGTAACGGCGTTTTTCACCACTCTTCTGACCGCCGAGAAATAGCCGGACAGGGCGTTCGATACGGCAAGCGGCGGCAGACTCAGCGCGAGTATCCGAAGCGATCTGAGCGTTCTTATATCGCCTAACCACGACGTTGCGATACGCTCTGAAAAAACGAGCAGCAGTATCATCGCAGAGGATCCGAAGCAAAGCGCGTAAACGATGCAGCTTCGCATCGCCCGCTTCACCCCCTCGCCGGAATTCCGAACGATCTGCATCGAAACGAGTCTTGTGGCGGAAAGATATATGCCCGACGTCGCGAAAGTGACGGCAAACGTATAAACGCTCATTATGAGCGAAAAAAGTCCCACTCCCGCCGCGCCGATCTTATCGGTTATATAGACGTTGAAAACGACGGTGAGAAGTCTCATCGTGACGCTCGTCACCGTAAGGATAATTCCGTTAATTAAAAATTGCCTGACTAATTTCAAAATATCACTCCGATATTTTTTATATTGTTCAAAAAAATATATTGTTTTTTCGTGCGATTTATGATAAAATACAATAAAAACGTATTTTATACCGAAAGGATACACGGATGAAGAGATTTTTTACCGTTTTGATTTGCCTTGTACTCGCGGCTTTTCTTGCATCCTGCAAGATCGTTATAAACAAGCCCGCGGAAACGGGCGAGGTGACGGAAGCGGCGACTCAGTATGCTCACGAGCGTATGGAGCTTGCGGATCTCGATAAAGAGATCGCTAAGACAGAGCATCAGAGCATACCCGTTTCGACGCTCCGCTATTTTATGATGGATCAGTATTCGTCTTTTCTGAACAATTATTACTACTATCTTTCCTATTTCGGACTCGATCCGAACGTACCTCTGCACGATCAGATCTACGACAAAGAAAACGGTACGACGTGGTACGAATATTTTCTTTCTCTCGGCAAGAAGGCTCTCGAACAGTACGCTAAATTTGCCGAAATGGCGATAAAAGAAAACATCGCGCTCGATCAGACGGATATCGCCGGTATCGACGAATACCTTGAAAATATCGAATCCGCCGCCAAAGAAAACAACGTTACCTTCGAAGAATATATGTCCGAATATATGGGCGAGGGTATGACGAGAGAACGTATAAGAGCCGCGGTCGAGCTTTCGCGTCTCGGATATAAATACTATCTCAAGATATACGACGGTATCAATGTCACCGAAGATCAGATCGAAGCCGAATTCAACGAAAAGATAAAAGAATACGGCCTTGTGGATTACCTTGAAGCGTACGTAAAAGCCGAGTACGACGAAACGAACACCGACGAAGAGGTCGAAGCGGCAAAAGCGGCGGCGGCCGATAAAGCGGCGGCGTTCAAGGCGCTCGTCGAAGGCGGCAAGAGCTTTGTCGAAGCGTATAACGAAACGTTTCCAGCGGCAGAAGGCGAAGAGCCCGCGGCAGAAGCTGATCTGCTCGTCAAAGGCGCGGCAAACGCCGGCTCGCTTGACAAGCTTGCATTCATCTTTGAAGACGGCGCGAAACAGGGCGATATAAATCTCTATACCGACGAAAACGGCAACGTTTATATAGTACAGTGCTCCGCTCTGCCGTATAAGAATATGCAGAAATCGGTCGACGTACGTCACATACTTCTCGACTCGAGCGCTTATTCGACCGAAGAAGCCGCCGAGGAAAAAGCCAAGGAGCTGGTCGAAGAGATCAAAGCGGCGTCCGATCCGAAAGCGAAATTCGTCGAGCTCGTTGCTCAGCACAGCACCGATCCCGGTTCTAACGCTACGGGCGGTCTTTACGAAAACGTATGCCCGGGCGATATGGTAACGGAATTCAACGACTGGTGCTTCGACGCCGACAGAAAAGTCGGCGACGTCGGATACGTACTGACGAATTACGGGTTCCACATTATGTATTTTGAAGGCTTCGGCGAAGAGATCTGGCATACCGACTGCGAAAGCGCGATACGCGATACGGCTTTTGAAAAGCTCGCGGACGATATTTACGCTTCGGTCGAACTCACGTACAGCGAAGACCTTACCGACGCGATCACGAGATAAACGTAATAATAAGGCCCTTCTTCGAATACATTATGCGGAAGGGCTTTATTTTACCGTATTTGATGTTGACTTTTCTTCACCGGTATGTTATAATTAGTCGAAATAAAAGCGGAGACGTATCATGAAAACTATAAAGATCATAAATCCGATCGCCGGCAGCGGCAAGGCGATGAGCGAATTATCTGACGGCGAAAACTGTTATATAACCAAAGCGGCGGGCGACGCGGAAAACTACGTATTCGAGACCTGCAAAACCGAGCCTGAAACGCATTTCATAATATGCGGCGGAGACGGCACGCTGAATGAAGCCGTGAACGGCGTCATAAGAGCCGGCGCCGGCGATAAGGCTGTTCTCTCCGTCATGCCTCTCGGCACCGGCAACGACTTTCTGCGTTACGAGCCGAAAACGGGCGAGCCGGTCAGCTGTGACGTCATACGCTACGGCGACAGATATTTCATCAACGTTCTTAATATCGGGTTCGACTGCGACGTCGTTAAAAAGGTCGAAAGCTACCGCGGAAATTCCCTGTTGTCGGGCAGCTTCGCTTACATATGCGGCGTTGCGAGTACGTTTTTACACAAATTCGGATGCAGGATGACCGTGGATACCGTAAACGCGGATGGCAGCGAAGATCATTTTGAAGACGACTATATGCTCTGCGTTGTGTCTAACGCTCAGTATTACGGCGGCGGCTTCAAGCCGACGCCTCTTGCGGAGCTGACGGACGGACTTGCCGATTTTCTGATAGTCAAAAAAATGTCGCGCCTCCGCTTCATATCGATAATAGGCAGCTACAAAAAAGGCGAGCATTTCGATTTTGAAAAGGGTGACGTCGCCGATAAGTACAAGGATATCATGACGTACCGCAAATGCAGAAGCATCAGGATATCAGGCATAAAGTGTCTTTGCGCGGACGGCGAGGTCGAGAATGCCGACGGCACCGAAATCAGCGTGCTGCCTTCAGTCGTCAGAATAATAATCTGATCGTTTGAGTGTGATATTGTTCACACTCTTTTTTTATTGTTATTAAAAACGTAATAAATTCCGTCTTTTAATTCTGTCGAAAACGTGATATAATTCATACATTACGATTCCGGAGGAAATTATGGCTTCATACTGTCTTACCTGTTGTTCTACCGCGGACCTTACGAAAGAACGTCTTGAAAGCCGCGGCATAAAATACGTTTGTTTTCACTTTTCGATCGACGGCGTTGAATATAACGACGATCTCTGGCAGACCATGCGTCCGCAGGATCTTTTCAACGCGATGTCCAACGGCGCCGATACGAAGACTTCTCAGGTCTCCGTCGGCGAATACATAGACTTGTTCGATCCGATACTCGCAGACGGTCAGGATATTCTTCACGTAACGCTTTCGTCCGGTATTTCCGGCACGTATAACTCGGCGCAGGTAGCCGTCGATGAGATGCGCAAGAAATACCCCGAGCGCAAGATATATCTCGTCGACTCTCTCGCGGCGTCGAGCGGTTACGGTCTCATTATGGAAACGCTTGCCGATTTCCGCGACAGAGGCTGCGATATCGACACGCTCTACGAATGGATAACGAAGCACCGTCTCAATATGCATCACTGGTTCTTCTCCACCGATCTGACGTTTTATATCAGAGGCGGCAGAGTTTCGAAGACCTCGGGCTTTTTCGGTAAGATGCTCGGCATCTGTCCGCTTCTCAATATGGATAATCAGGGCAGACTCATACCGAGAGAAAAGATCATGGGCAAAAAGAGAGTCATTCGCCGCACGGTCGAAAAAATGGAAGAGTTCGCAAAAGACGGATGCGACTACAACGGTAAAGTATTCATCTGCGAATCCGAATGCATGGACGACGCGAAGGCGCTTGCAGATCTCGTAAAAGAAAAGTTCCCGCTGATGAACGGCGAACCCGAGATATTCTCGATCGGCGCGGTCATCGGCAGTCACACCGGTCCCGGCACGGTATCGCTGTTTTTCTGGGGTAAGAAAAGAAACAATTAAGTTATGAAAAGAAAGATACTGACTTTTTCCTCTCTGCTTCTGCTTATATGCACCGTATTCATTCAGGCGTCGGCTTTCAGGT
>CACYEW010000184.1 GCA_902773455.1 uncultured Ruminococcus sp. | reverse complement strand
TGTCTCCTTAACTGTGATACGCTTTCTGCGATTCGAAATATTCTTCATAGCCGGAAACCTCGACCGCGCATACGAAAGTTTCAGCGTAAACCTTTTTACCTCCGTACTCTGTTCCCATGTCCTTGAAAAATGCGTAAAACGGTATTCCGGAAAAATATACAAGCCCGACTTTATCGTACTTATAAAACGATATTTTCGCCTGAGCCGCCATACATAACGGGCACATATGACCGCCGAAAACGCAGCCGTTATATAAAAGCGCTTCGGCTTCTTCAAGCGAAATGAGTCTTACCTCATCTTTTACCGCGAGCAGGCTGTCCGGAGAGCTGCGGAAATGATAATAGGTCAGATTTACCCTTTCCAACAAGCTGTCGCTTACTATGGCTCCGTCATGATTTTTCGTGTTCATGAATTCAAGCAGTATATAGTCCGAGACGATCGCCGTTTGCAGATCCACTTTATTTTTTTCAGCGTTGCAGAAATAAACGTACAGCGAGCCGCAGCCGAGGCCGTCCGATGCGTATTGTCTGTAAATACGGATATCCGGCAGACAGGCGCCGAATATTTCGCACAAAAGCGCCTGCGTATCTTTAAGCGACTCTTTGATCTCTTCATCGGTTTTCGACTGGTCGACCGACAGAGTTCTGCCGTCGAGTATTATGCGCTCGTCGGATCCGAATCCGGTATAGATGCTTACGTGTTCTGATCTTTCGTCTGATGTGACGTAAATAAAATGGTTTTCGGTCGAAATCCGCGCCTCATACCCGTTTTTGTGAAGAGCGGGCTCGCTGCTCAAATCTATGACTGTATATTCCGGCACGACTGAACCGAGTCTGCCGAAAACTTCATTGACGCTTTTATTGATAAACGCATACGCAGTTTCTTTATTCAAGACATTTTCGGGATAAAGTCTTTCGTAAATCGCCGTCTTATCCGAATCGGGTACCGGCTGACAGAGATAATCAAGCTCTTTTACCGACGGAGCGTATACGGTGCGGTATTGATTGGTTGATGCTTCGTACGTTTTAAACGACGCGATATCGCTTATTTGTGAAGCGGTATAAACGGGGTTGTCAAAAACGGGCATGTCGACCTCGGGCGGTATTTCGACCGGGGGCTCCGTTTCGATATTCTCCGTAGTATTCGTCTCTGTTTGATCGATATGCTCCGTTTGAACATCCTTCTCCGTTTGATCGTCCGTTTCGGCTTCGCCTGTATGATCGGCGATGCCGGTCTCACCGTCCTTAACTCCGTGATGCCATTCTCGTTCTGCGTTATCTCCCGGCGTCGCCGTATCGTTTTTCATTATCAGAAGCGTTACCGGTATGGCGGCGAGCACGAGCGCGATCGCGGCGGCTATGGATAATATCTTCCAAACGTTCTTTTTGTCTTTCTTTTTATATTCCGCCGATTCGGCTATGTATTTATCGTCGGCGAGTTCTATTTTTTCAAGCAGGTCTTTGCCTCTCATAATTCGATACCCTCCTTTTTGAGTCGGGACGACAGTTTCAGTCTGCATCTGTAAAGAACGTTTTTGACCGCGCCTTCGCTCTTTCCGAACGCTTTTGATATCTCTTCAATGCTGTCCGAGTAGAAGTATCTGCGCATGAAGATCATACGGTTCTCTTTCGAAAGCGACGAAAGAAATTCGTTTATGACCCTGCCGAGCGTTTCGTCGTCGGCTTTGCACGGTTCGTCGTCCGGGCACGGTATACAGTTTTCAAGCTCTTCGGAGAGTTCTACTATCACCGCGTTTCTCTTTTGCGCTTCTCTTTTCTGCACGGCGTTCAGCGACAGATGTCGTATAATGCGCAAAAGGAAAGCGAAAAGGTAATCTCTCGGCTCGTGCGGCGGTATGCTGTTCCACGCTTTCAGATACGTGTCGTTTTTGCATTCATCCGCATCTCTTTCGTCGCCGGTGATCAGTTTCGAAGCCTGAAAAAGCCGTTTGCCGTATTTTTTGTCGGTCTCGGCGATCGCGTCTTCGCTTCTTCTCAGATACAGATCGACTATGCTGTTGTCATCCATGGTTTTTTTCCTTTCTTTGAAGGTCCCTTCACCCATATAAGCAGAAAAAAACGAAAAAGGTCACGCTTTTTTGAAGATCAGATCCTGCAAATTTTGAAAATTATCATATTTCCGTTTTTGATCTCCACGTCGCCGTAAAGGATATACGTTCTGTCTTTGCCTTCGTTAAAGCGGCTCATCAGCTTTTGTATCGGCGCCGCTTCGTTTTCGATCATATCGGCGTATTTTTCAGCGGATACGGACTGCTCCGCCTTGATCATCGCGTAAGCGGCGGGCGTTTTTTTCATCATGTCTTTACATTGATCGAGCGCGCGCAGAAACGCTTCGTCGAAGGTGTTATCGTCGAAGGTCAGGCCGTAGTATTCAAAATAACCGGCGCTCACGGACGAAAGATCCGGCAGATACGGCGCTTTATCGGCGTCGGGCGTGTGATTTGTTTTTATGTACGCGCTGTTATTGAAATAAAGATACCTTTGCTGATCCATGCCCTGACCCCACGTCGGGTCGCAAAGATACCATTTACCGCCGATCATCACGGCGCACCAGCGGTGATTTT
>CACYEW010000183.1 GCA_902773455.1 uncultured Ruminococcus sp. | reverse complement strand
GTATAAACGAGCTTTTCGCCGTTTTTCATGATCTTTCTGCGTTCGGTTATCGATACGAGATATCCGCGCTCGTCCTCCACGCATACGCCGCGGCTCACCGCTCCGTTTTCCGTTACGGTATTTTCGAGCCGGTAACCGGCCATACAGTATTCGCCTTTTTTTGCGTTTTTGAGAAAACCGGCGACGATCTTAAAGGATTCTTTACCGTAAAAGTCGTCCGAGTTGATGACGGCGAAGCTGTCGTCGAGCAGGTCTCTCGCCGCGTACAGCGCGTGCCCTGTTCCCCACGGTCTTTCCCTGCCCTCGGGTACAAAACATCCCGGCGGAACGTCGTTCACGTTCTGATAAGCGTATTCGACTTTTACTCCTTTGAGCCTTTTGCCGATAGTCTCTTCAAACGCTTCTCTGTGCTCTTCTTTGATTATGAAAACGACCTTGTCAAATCCCGCGTCGAGCGCGTCTTTGATCGAAAAATCGATAATGAATTCGCCCGAAGCTCCTACGGGATCTATCTGTTTCAAGCCGCCGTATCTCGAACCCATGCCGGCGGCGAGTACCGCAAGTATCATAAAAAACCTTCTTTCACTGTTATCATATTTATCATATTGCACAAAAAGCGATATGTCAAGTAATTTTTCGTTAATTATTAAAAGACTTTTTTTATCGCCTTAAATTTTTCTGTTTGTTTTCGTCAAAATAGTTCGGTATAATGATAATTGACAAATCATACGGAGAAAAAGATCATGGTTTTTTCAACTCTTGAATTTCTTTTTCTGTATCTTATAATCGCGGTCGGACTGTATTATCTGTTTCCGCGGAAGGTACGGAACATCTGGCTGCTCGTTATCAGCATAGTTTTCTACGGCTGGGGCGAGCCTATCTACGTATTTCTGATGATATTCACGATAGTCGTCGACTACGTCTGCGGTTATCTCGTGGATAAATTCAGAGACGACAAGAAGAAGGCGAAGCGAGCGCTCGTCATAAGCATCATTATAAACCTCGCGCTGCTCGGCTTCTTCAAGTATTACGATTTCATAGTCGGCAGTATCATTAACCTGATACCCGGCGTCGATCTGCCGCTGCTCGGTCTGTCTCTGCCTATCGGTATATCGTTCTATACCTTCCAGGCGATGTCTTACGTCATAGACGTTTACAGAGGCGACGCTTCGGTACAGAAAAAGATCACGTCGTTCGGCGCATACGTCACGCTTTTCCCTCAGCTCATCGCGGGTCCTATCGTAAGATATAAAGACGTTGACGATCAGCTGAACGAAAGAGTTGAAACGAAGGATCTTTTCGCTTCCGGCATACGCACGTTCATGGCGGGTCTCGGAAAGAAAGTCCTCCTCGCAAACGTGGCGGGCGAGCTTTGGGAGACCATAAGAGCGGCGGGCGACGGCGAACGCACGGTCGTTGCGGCGTGGCTCGGCATAATACTGTATTCTTTCCAGCTTTATTTCGATTTCTCCGCATATTCGGATATGGCGATAGGTCTCGGCAAGATGCTCGGCTTCAGATTTCTCGAGAACTTCAATTACCCTTATATCGCGACGTCGATCACCGATTTCTGGAGAAGATGGCATATGTCGCTTTCCACGTGGTTCCGCGACAACGTATATTTCCCTCTCGGCGGTTCGCGCTGCTCGAAATTCAAAACTTACAGAAACCTCTTCATTGTATGGATGCTCACCGGTATATGGCACGGCGCCTTCTGGAACTACATATTATGGGGCGTTTATTACGGCGTCATACTGATGCTCGAAAAGGGATTCCTTCTGAAGTGGCTCGAAAAGATACCGAAATTCTTCCGTCACGTTTACACACTTTTCATCGTGCTTTTCGGATGGCTGATATTCGTGTTTGAAAACACGGCGGAGGGATGGAAGTATTTCCTCAATATGTTCGGCGGAGGCGCTTCGGCGTTCATCAGCTCGGGCGACGTGTATATGATACTGCGTAATCTCATATTCATCGCGCTGCTCGTCATCGGCTGCACGCCGCTTCCGAAAAAGCTGTTTTACAAGTTCTATTTCGACGAAAAAGCCCGCGGCAAGGCGTTCAGGATCCTTGTTCCGGTCGGATCGGCGGCTCTGCTGCTCATATGCACGGCGTATATGGTAGACAGCAGCTTCAACCCGTTCCTTTATTTCAGATTTTAAGGAGGTGCAGTCATGAATAACGATATCGGTACCGAAAACAAATCTGTAAAAAAACTTCCGAAAAAGCCGGAAGCCGAGATCCTTCTCGACCGCCAGCTCGAAATGAAGGATAAATCGAAAGCCGCCAATATCTTAACGATAATCCTCTTCTGCCTGTTCGTTCTCTTCTTCGGCGTGATGTTCATCATACTGCCGGACAACGAGTATTCCCAGACCGAAAAACGCGTTCTCGCTTCCGCTCCCGATATGAGCTGGTACCGCATCTCGACGGGACTTCAGAGAGATCTGAAGATGATGACGATGACCGAGGATGAAAAGGCGGCGTATAAGGATAAAGCCAACTGGAGCAACATTCAGAAAGAGCTTTACGAAAAGATCGATAAGATGAACGCAAGCGACGAAAAGAAAGCCGAGTTAAGATCGAAGGTCACCTACGAAAAATACTTCAAGGTCTTCTCCGACGACGTTTCGGATTACTATTCGGATCAGTTTCCGTTCAGAGATCAGCTCCGCGTCATAAAAGCGGCGACGGAGATAGCGATGCTCAAGCAGGAAAACAACGACGTACTGTTTGCCGGCGGATATCTCATAAAGAAAAACACGCTCGCCGACGGAAAAACGGTCGACGACGCGCTCGAAACGATAGATTCGAACCTGAAATTCATCGGCGGTATGCAGAAATTCCTGCCGGAAAACGTCAAATGCCTGACCGCGGTGGCGGGCAGAACGGTAGATATCGCGGTATCTAAAATACCGGCGATATTCCCGTATTCGTCGACCGGCGCGGAGCTTTACTGGCAGACGTATAACGAAAAAGCGAAAGAATACGGGATCAACACGGTCGAGCTGAAAGACGTGCTCAAGGCAAAATTCGACGAAGGCGAGTACGTTTACTACAAGACCGACCATCACTGGACCTCTCTCGGCGCTTATTACGCCTACTGCGAGATCGAAAAAGCTCTCGGCAATACTCCGCTCGCGCTTGACAAATTCGAACGCGAGACGTTCAGCCGCGATTTCATCGGTACGACTTACGCCAAAGCCGGAGCGGCGCTCGGCGGCGCCGATACGATCGAATTCTTCAGATATGAAGGCGATACCGGTTACGTGACCGAGATCAAAGACGACGGTACGAAGCTTACGGCGTTTTACAACTACGATTACCGTGACGATAACGACAAATACAGCGCTTTTCTCGGCAGCAACAACAAGTCGAACGGCGGCAACAACGCGGTAACGCTCGTAACGAAGCAGACGGACGAACCGAGAAAAAAGATGATCGTCCTGAAAGACAGCTTCGGTCACAGTCTCGTTCCGTTCCTTGCGACAGACTATGATCTTATCGTGCTCGATATGAGATATTATAACGGCGATATGTCGGAATTTCTTTCCGATCCCGATCTGTCGGCGATACTTGTGATTTACAACATGGAAACGTTTTCGAATAACGACGGACCGCAGAAAGCGGGCGGCTCCGTTATCGGATACTATAATAAATAAAGGAGACGGTAAAAATGGCAAAAAACAAATATGAAGGCACGCAGACCGAAAAAAATCTGCTTGAAGCGTTCGCGGGCGAATCGCAGGCGAGAAACAAGTATACATATTTCGCGTCGAAGGCGAAAAAGGAAGGCTACGAGCAGATCGCCGATCTGTTTCTGAAAACGGCGGAAAACGAAAAAGAACACGCGAAGCTCTGGTTCAAGGAGCTGAACGGCATAGGCACGACTGCCGAGAACCTTGAAGCGGCGGCGGACGGTGAAAACGCCGAATGGACCGATATGTACGAAGGCTTCGCAAAGACCGCCGAAGCGGAAGGCTTTACCGAACTCGCGGCTAAATTCAGAGGCGTGGCGGCGATAGAAAAACGCCATGAGG
>CACYEW010000182.1 GCA_902773455.1 uncultured Ruminococcus sp. | reverse complement strand
CAACCTCGTTTTCTGCGCCACGGCGGCGACGATAGTCTCGGGCGCCATGGCGGAGCGGACTAAATTCTTATCGTACTGCATCTATTCCGGCGTTATCTCGCTCTTCGTATATCCGATAGAAGCGGGGTGGGTATGGAATCCGAACGGCTGGCTCCTGAAACTCGGCTTTCACGATTTCGCAGGTTCGGCGGCTATCCATTCCGTAGGCGGGCTGACGGCTCTGATCGGGGCGATCATGGTAGGTCCGCGCCTCGGCAAATACATAAAGGATAACTCGGGCAAAATAAAGAAAGTCAACGCGATACAGGGGCATTCGATAACGCTCGGAGCGCTCGGATGCTTCGTATTGTGGTTCGGCTGGTACGGTTTCAACGGCGCGGCGGCGTGGGACGGCAATTCTCTTTCGTCGATATTCCTTACGACTACCGTCGCTCCGGCGGTCGCTACCTGCACCGCGATGATCTATACCTGGATAAAGAATAAAAAGCCGGACGTCTCAATGTGTCTGAACGCTTCTCTTGCCGGGCTTGTCGGCATAACTGCCGGCTGTGACGCGCTCGACGCCTTCGGGTCCGTGACAGTAGGTATCGTATCGGGTTTTCTCGTGGTATTCGTCGTTGAATTTCTCGACCTGAAGCTTCATATCGACGACCCGGTCGGCGCTGTCGGCGTGCATCTCGCAAACGGCGTATGGGGCACGCTCGCGGTGGGACTTTTAGCAAATCCATCCGCGCCTGCGGGACTTAAAGGCCTGTTCTATACGGGCGACTTCGCTCTGCTCGGCGTACAGAGCCTCGGTATAGCCGCCATTCTCGCGTGGACCGCGGCGATGATGACGCTGACGTTTTTCGTTTTGAAGAAAACCGTCGGTCTTCGCGTATCCGCCGAGGAGGAGATAAAAGGTCTTGACAAGACCGAGCACGGTCTGCCGAGCGCTTACGCCGATTTCGTTCCGGCTGTCGAAAGTCTCGATTACGGTTACGAAGGAGCAATATCCGTAAGCGGCGATATACCGGCAGCCGAAGCGGTGCCGGTAAAGAGAGTGCCTTCGTTCGACGACGGCTCGCCGAAATTCACGAAGGTCGAGATAATCTGCAAAGAACAACGCTTCGAAGCGCTCAAAAACGCGATGATGGATATAGGGATAACGGGTATGACCGTATCGCACGTGCTCGGATGCGGAGCGCAGAAGGGTCAGCCGGAATATTACCGCGGCGTAGTCGTCGAAGCAAACCTGCTGCCTAAGATACAGGTCGACATCGTCGTCAGCAAGGTGCCGGTAAGACTCGTTATCGAAACCGCGAAAAAGACGCTTTATACCGGCCATATAGGCGACGGCAAGATATTCGTTTACGACGTTGAAAACGTCGTAAAGGTCCGTACCGGCGAAGAGGGATACGACGCGCTGCAGGACGTGGAATAAAGGAAAAAACGTTATGTGTTCGATTTTCGGTTACTGCGGTACGGTCTCCGACCGCGCCGCATTTGACAGAGGTTTTTCAAAAACAAAGTCGAGAGGTCCGGACGACTCGAGGGTCATTGAGACCGGTAAAGGTCTGCTCGGTTTTCACCGCCTTTCGATAATGGGGCTGACGCCCGAGGGGATGCAGCCGTTCGAGCGCGGCGGATGCTATGCTGTCTGCAACGGCGAATTATACGGTTACGAAGCGGAACGTAAGAAGCTTTCGGATATGGGTTACACCTTTGAAAGCGGCAGCGACTGCGAGATAATCCTGCCGATGTATTTCGAATACGGGACCGATATGTTCCGTATGCTCGACGCGGAATTCGCCTGCGTGATATACGACGGCAGAAGCGGCGAATATATAGCCGCCAGAGATCCGATCGGCATCAGACCTCTTTATTACGGCCGCGATAAAAACGGCGTGATGATGTTTGCAAGCGAGCCGAAAAACCTTGTCGGTCTTACCGGCAGGATCACGCCTTTCCCGCCCGGCCATTATTACAAAAACGGCGAATTCATCCGTTATTCCGACGTTTCAAAGGTCGATAAGATACGTTACGTCGGCGTTCCGGAAGCTTGTAAAAACATACGTGAAAAGCTTATAAAAGGCGTTGAAAAACGTCTCGTTGCCGACGCGAAGACAGGATTTCTGCTGTCGGGCGGTCTCGATTCGTCGCTCGTCTGCGCGATAGCGGCAAAAAAGAGCGACGCTCCGATAAGGACCTTCGCGATAGGTATGGACGGTGACGCGATAGACCTCAAATACGCGAAGCAGGTCGCCGACCATATCGGCTCGGAGCATACCGAGGTATATATGACGTCAGCAGAAGTCATATCGGAGCTCGAAAACGTCGTCCGTCTTCTCGGCACGTACGACATCACGACGGTACGCGCAAGCAT
>CACYEW010000181.1 GCA_902773455.1 uncultured Ruminococcus sp. | reverse complement strand
TCTTAACCCTTCCGATATAGGAAAGGTTTTTATTATTCAGCTAAATTGCTCGCTTACGCTCGCAGCTAAATTGAAGTCTTACGACTTAAGCTAAATTGAAAACCACAGGTTTTCAGCTAAATTAAATACGCCTTTAAGCTCGCGTCAGCGAATTTAGCATGCGACAGCAAATTTAGCTATGCGGAGCATAATTTAGCTCGCCGCTCGCGGCGAATTTAGGTGCGGTGTACTTCCTTATGAAGTACACCGCTAAGCGGCTTTTTTGATTCAGTTTATCGCGTGGTCTGCGGGGTGATCTTTGCCGGACCAGATGAGAGCCGAGGTCGGGGGTTCGTAAGGAGACGACCAGAATTCATCGTCTTCGGTCAGACCGAGCTGTAAAAATCCGGTCGTACAGAGGTAGAGACTGCCGGCGCAGATATAAAGCTCGCCGAGACCCGGCTGATCGCCGCAGAGCCCCGTTTTCAAAAATCCGTTTTCGTAAAAGTTCCCGTCGCCGTCAAAACAGCGGCGTATCACGGAGCCGAGCGCCTCGCGTATCTGAGCCTTATGCAAGCCCTCCGGGATATTGCCCAGATACGCCGCCTGAGACAGCGCGTGGAAAGCACCGGTCCTGTACGTTATCGATCTGCCGACCGGCGGAAACGTGCCGTCCGGCGCGATCAGCCGTTCAAGCACGGCGGCGTAACGCGCCGATCGCTGCTTCGCCTGCTCGTATCTGCGCCTGCCGTAGCCGCCTTCGGGGAAAAACGGCTCGAATATCCGCGCTATATCGACGATCATCGGCAGTATAACGTAGCTGTTGTAGTAATCGAAATGAAAAGCAGCTCCGTCTCCGTACGCGCCGTCGCCCTTGTACCACTGTTCGTGCTGAGACAGACAGTAGTCTACGCGCATAAGATCGGGCTCTTCGCCGAGAGTGAAAAGCGCGGCTTCTACCATGCCGGAGAAGAGGAGCCAGTTATTGTGAGCCGGCCGTACCTTGCGCGAATCGGCAAGACAGCGGATAAGGTCTTTTTTCGTTTTATCCGGCAGTTTGTCGAACAGCTCTTCTTTGCCGCGTATTATCCCCTGCGACAGAAACGCCGCGTCGACGAGCGACTGACAGAAAGGATTGCCGCCGTTTTCTTCGGTCGTTACGCCGAACGGTCTGTAATCGGGAGAGTCCGGATCTGTTATGTCCGCTATCGTTTTGCGCGCGAGATCAGCGTATTTTTGCCTTTGTTCCTCCTCGTAAGGATCGGACTGCTTCGTATTGAGCCACGGCGCGGCTCCGCAGAGCGTTCTGCCGACGGCTTCAAGCGCCGCGTATTTATCCTTATTCGCCCTTGCCCATTTGTCCTCGTCGCCTTTCGGCATGGCGGAAAAGAGCGTGCCGTCCGCGCCGTGCGTCAGCACCGGCGATATTATTTTCATCAGCGTATCCGCCTGACGGATACGTTCTTTTTTTCCGTGATCCATATTATTATAACTCCGTATATATCATCCCGTCCGCGCCTCGCTCGGAGCGCATCAGGGATATTTTCGTTACGGTCATAGACGCGTCGACCGGGTTTATGCGCGGCGTACGGTCGGCGTTCGGCCGGCGTATAAGCGTTATATGCGGCGAGAATTTTTTGCGGTCGTAAGGTATACCGCGCATACCGAGCGCCGCCCGGACCTCTTCGGCGCGTTTATAAAGCTCTTCACCGCCGTCGACGCCCGCCCAGAATATGCCTGAAAACGATCCGGGGCGCGACAGTTTTATCTCAAACGGCTCGAATTTTACGCTTTTTACCGCTTCAAGCGCCTTTTTCGGATCGTTGTACTCGCCGATAAAGGCGAGAGTTATATGAAGATTTTCAGGCTTCGTGTAATTCCCGCGTATCCCCGCGTTCTTCATACCGTCCTGTATCATTTTAAGCGCGGAAACAAAAGCGGGATCGAGCCTTATCGCAGCAAACAGTCTCATTTCGTTACGTCGATCCCCGTCGCCTTCGTCACGAGACGCAGACACGCCGCCTCGCAGATATCGGCGTGATTTTTGAACGAATCGGCGTGAGCCGTGTTTTCGGTTATTATCAGCTCTTTATCGCATTCGGCGGTCTCGAATACGCGCCTGCCCATTTCGGTCGGCACGAAATCGTCGGAATCGCCGTGTATCACGAGAAGCGGGCGCTTGTTCGCCTTTATGCCGTCGAGAGAGCTTTTATCCTTGAATCCGTAACCGGCTTTCAATTTGCAGTAAAGACTTGTTACGGGCATCACGAGAAACGGCGGTATCTTCATCTGCTCCACGTTATGGCGGAGCTGTTCGTAAGGCGAAGTGAAGCCGCAGTCTTCCACCACGCCGCCGACGTTTTTCGGCAGCTGCTCGGAAAGCGCCATCATGACCGTCGCGCCGCCGAGAGAAATGCCGTGCAGTATTATATGCTCCGGCTTGAACTGTTCGTTTACACGGTAGCACCAGTCGGCGCAGTCTTCGCTTTCTTTCACGCCGAACGTTATGTATCTGCCCTCGCTTTTACCGCAGGCGCGCTGGTCGGTAAGGAGCACGTCGCAGCCGTGTTTCAGATAGAACATACAGTAGTAACCGAACTGGCCCATACCGGTGTGGTTATAGCCGTGCATCATCACGACAGTAATGCCTTTCGGCTGTTCGGCACGGTAGTATACCGCTTTGAGAGAAAGTCCGTCGCGCGAGACGAGCTCGATCGGCTCAGGCGAACGGTCCTTCAGATATGCCTGCGCCGTATGAAGCATATTGAGATCGTCGGTATAGTCGCGGTCGGCTTTCGGATCTTTTGCCGCTGTCTCGAAATCGAACGGTCTCGGCACGACGGCAAGCTTGAAAAAGTATCTTGCGGCGACGTACTCGAGTATCGCGAAAAGAACGACAAGACCGATCAGAATGTAAACGAACAACATTGTTTTTTACTCCGTTTCTTTTTTTATTATTTCACACAAGCGGTCGACGACCGCTTTTATTTTTTCAACGTCGGACCCCTCCGCCATAACCCGGATCAGAGGTTCCGTACCGGAAGGGCGAACGAGCACCCTGCCGCCGCCGCAAAGCTCCGCTTCGGCTTTCTTCACCGCCGCCGCTATGAGCGGACTCGTTTGCAATAACGCCTTTTTTTCTTCTTTGACGGCGACGTTATTGAGCACCTGCGGATATTTTTCCATCATGGAAAGCTTTGAAAGCTTCGCGTTTCTTTTCTTCATAAGAGAGAATATCATAAGAGCCGTAAGCTGGCCGTCGCCCGTCGGCATATATTCAGGAAGGATTATATGTCCGGACTGCTCGCCGCCGAGAACGTAACCGCCGCTTGTCATAAGCTCGGCTACGTATTTGTCTCCGACGTCGGCGCAGACGAATTTTATACCGCTCGACTCGCAGAATTTTATAAATCCGTAATTCGACATCACCGTTCCGACGATGCCGCGGTTTTCGAGTTTGTTATCGCAAAGCATATCGTGACCGAGCGCCGAGAGAGTCATATCGCCGTCAAACGCCTCTCCCTCTTCGTCGACAAGTATACATCTGTCGGCGTCGCCGTCGAAAGCCGCGCCGCAGTCGAAGCCGTGAGACCTCACGAATTCGCAAAGTCGGCGCACGTCCGAAGCGCCGCACCGGTCGTTTATAT
>CACYEW010000180.1 GCA_902773455.1 uncultured Ruminococcus sp. | reverse complement strand
CAGACGCTTTACTTCTCGTATCCGGCCTCGTGGGTGATAACCGATATCGCACATCTGATATGTTTCATTCTGCTTTTCAGACGGCTCAAAAAACGGCGTCCGGCCGCGCCGGAGGCGCCGCTGAAATCATAGATACTCGGGAGAAAAAATGAAAAAAACATACGTTGCCGTTATTGCTCTGACTCTCTGCATACTCTTGCTTTTAACGACCGGGTGCGCGAGTGCGCCGCCGGGCGAGACCGATACCGCCGGTACGGACTCCGAAACGGCAGGGACCGAACCCGCAAAAACCGAAGCCGCGACGGATGCGCCGGGCGAGTCGTCGACCGAGGCGGAGACGGAGTTTGTACCGGTCTTGCCGGATCTCTCAAAACCGCTGACGGCGGAAGGGATCAGGATACTCACGTTCAAATGCCCCGAAAACGATTATACTACGGCGCAGGGATGCTGTTACGACGGTGAGAACTGGGTGGTCGCGTTCAACAAATTCGACCAAAGAGGCGAGGAATGCACGCTGCTCTGCAAGTTCGATAAAAACGGGAAACTCTTAAAGACGAGCGACGGTCCGCTGTATCTCGAGCACGCGAACAACATAACGTATCTTCCGGAACGTTTTGCGTATTTCGTAACGTCCTGTCAGGGGACCCTGAGCGAATGCTGGAACGGTTATTCGATCGTAGACAGGGATTCTCTTACGCTGATCGAAAAGGGAACTCTGAAAAAGCCGTTTTTCGCGATGGGCTACTGTCCGGAGCGCGACGCATACGCTTCCGCCCGATGGAGCGGCGAAACGCTCGATTTCTGGGACGGGGAGTTAAATCACATGCTGACAAAAAGCGTTGATCCGCCGGGCACGCTCTCGCAGGGCGTTTTCGCGGCGAAGGACGGCGTATGGTTCGTAAGGTCGTCGCGAAACGGTTACAAACAGGAATTCCGCGTTTATGACTGGGAGGGCGAACTGATAGCGGCCATACCCCTGCATCTGAAAAACGACGCTGAATCGGAATCGGTGAACATAATCAACGGCGAGTTTTTCGTAACCTCTAACGCCGGGCGGCGGGCTTACCTGTACCGCGTGCAGTTCTCGGAAGCCGGCTGATATGAGCCTGAAACGGCGCAAATACTCTTTATCAGACAAAAACGGACGTTTTACGGCGGCCGTTTTTGATAAAAAACCGATTTTTATGTAACATTTTTATAAACTTATTGACTTTTGCTGTCTTATAGTTTATAATTTGAATATAGGGAAACCTTAATTTAATGAAAGGAATTTATAACCATGGGAAAATTCGTTATCAAAAACACGGCGACCGGCGTTAAATTCGACCTCAAAGCCAACAACGGCGAAGTCATAGCCACGTCCGAAGTCTACAAAGCCCTCAAATCCTGCAAGAACGGCATCGAATCCGTAAGAAAGAACTCGGCGAGAGCCAACTTCGAAGATCTGACGGTAGAAGAACCCGTAAAAGCAAAGTGCCCGAAATTCGAAATGTATACCGATAAGAAAGGCGAATTCCGTTTCAGACTCAAAGCAACGAACGGTGAGATAATCGCCACCTCCGAAGGCTACAAAGCAAAAGCCGGCTGCTTGAACGGCATCGAATCCATCAGAAAGAACGCTCCCGAAGCGGAAGTCGTTACAGCTGAATAATCATAATAGCATAAAAATCTCCGGCGGGCGCCGGAGATTTTTCATTTATTGTGTTTTTCGGTGATCATACTTCGCTTAAAGAATACTGAGAAATAAGCCATGAAAAGATGTTTTCGCCGCTTGACTGATTTATTATCTTTACCGTTCTGAAATTGTTGAAATTTATATAATACTCGCCTTTTATTATATATCCCGACGCTTTCGTAACGACCTTTTCTCCGTTTTCAAACGTACATTCGTAACAGATCGTGAATTCTTTTTCGGCGCCGTCCACGGTACTGTTCGGCACGTCAGTACCGTTGGTACTGTCGAACATATCGGCCGCCAGCGCTGCTTCAATGATATCGATCGGTCTCGCCGTGTTTTTGCCTTTGATCACTATTTCCGCTTTCCATTCGACCGATTCGTCACGGAATATGATCATCTCGAGCATCGCCTCGTCTTCTTCTGCGTATCCCCAGAACTGCGGAGGATACTTCTGCATATTGTCGGGTATCGGGGCGTACGTCGCGCCTTCCGGCATCCATATAATATAATCGTTTGCATACGTGCAGAAGCAAAGAAGCAGCCGCTTGCCGTCCGGCGACACTTTGAGCCGCGAATAGTTCCACGAGTCGTCGCCGTGGTCGCGGAAAGCCGACGCGAACTCTTCGGATAACGTTATTTCAAACGACTTGCCGCCGGGTATCGCCTCTCTGCAGACGATGACCATACGGTCTGAATCGAAATAATACATATACTGTCCGAGCAGCGCGTACGAATCGACGTATTCAAGTATTTCGGCGTTATTGCCGGTAACAAGGTCGCGTATCGCGACGTTATACATACCAGCCCTGTCGGAATTTTTCTTCGATATCTCGTATCTTGCCGCGGTTTTTTCAAACGAGCGGTCGGCCTCGGAGCTTTGGATACCGTAAGTTTTATTCCGTTCGATATCGTAAAGCATTGCTCCGGTCTTGTTTTCAAAGATCACGTATTTCGAATCCTCGGTAAGCGTTATGAATTTTCCCGTGACGTCGTTATATTCAAGCGTCTGCAGATCGACTACGCGAAATTTTGCGGTTTTATATATCTGTATATGCTTGTATTCGCCGTTATCGGACGGTGCGGCGTATAAGACGTATCTGCCGTTTTCCGTGATCCTCGCTCCGCCCGCGGACAAAGCGAGATATCCGTCGTCGCACGGCAGATCGGTTATCACGTATCCGCTGTCGGTAAGAGTTGCGAGTTTCATGCCTTTGTTGAAGATGCTGCCTACTGCTATTTCCGGAAACACCACGGTTTTTCCTCCGTCGAACACTCTGTAAGTACCGTTAATTATCGGATAACACATTACCCTCGGCAGATCGGTCAGCGTGTCGGTATCGAAATCGTACAGAGCGCATTTGAAATCGTATTCGCTTTCTTTGCCGTAAAAGAACTCGACGAAACAGCGGTTGTCAAAGAATCCTCGCACGTTCATAAACATACGATTTCCTAACTGTACGCCGCGAAGTTCCGCGAGATGATGGTTAAGACAAATTAACGAGCCGGTCTCCGTATCGTAAAACTGACCGTCGCAGTGATAATGAGGGGCCGTTCTGTCCTTTGCGTAAACTCTTATATAACGCGGTCCGATATCGTTTATCTGATATTCGCCTTCGCAGGTACCGAGAGTGAATCTGTTGCCGGGGCCGTTCGGTATATCCTGCTCCGTGACCGCTTCGCCGTAGCCGACGAGCTTTATGCCGGCACCGAGCGCCGCAGAAAATGAAGCGGTAAGCACGTTTTTTACCGACGGCGTCTGTATTTTCACAACCCCCGCGGGGTTCGGTTTGGCGGTACCCAGAGAAAGCGAGACTATCTGCAGCTCGCCCGGCAGATACCAGTCGGGCACGTCGCCCGATACGGTGTCGGTGCCGAAATGCTGTTTTTGTTCCGTCTGTTCCGGATCGTCAGCGCCGGGTCTGCCGAGCATCGCGGGCAAAAGCGCCGCGACAAGCGCTATAAGGCACGCTGAACAAACGGCCGTTATTATTATCTTTTTCGCACGTCCGCCGTTATCGGCGGGCGCGTTTGCTTT
>CACYEW010000179.1 GCA_902773455.1 uncultured Ruminococcus sp. | reverse complement strand
CCGGAGCTGTCGTTTTCAAAGGACGGTCTGCTTTACGCGGAATCGGAAGCCGGTATGACCGATCACACGCTTTACTGCAACCTCGCCTGTTATCTCGGTCTTTCCGGCTATGCGGAGATCGCGGCGGAAACGGGAAGGAAAGACCGGGCGGAAAGATGGAGAAAATACGCAAAAGGTCTTTATGACGCGATAATTTCACGCCTGTCGGACGGTCAAAGCTGGATAAAAGAAAAGTACGGCTTTTTCCACGACAGCGCGGTAACGTTCTGCTCGGATGCGTTCGGATTCGATACGTCGCTTTTCCCGGAGGAGCTTGTAAAGCTTTCCCGTAATTCTTATGAAAAAGACGCAGAGAAGACGCTTTCGCTCAGATACGACGGCAGCGGCGGCCTCGGCTACAACACGTCGATGATAACGCAGAACGCGCTTTTGCTCGACCGGACGGACGACGCCGACAGACTCGTTCGGCGGCTCACCCGCATGAGCTACGCTCCGAGGCTCCCGGAACCTTATAAGGTTTCCGAAGGATTTTCTTATTCGGACCGTACGGGAGCGCTGCGCCGTCAGGGCGATCTCGGAAATCTCGTACAGCTTGCAGAGGCGCTCAAAGTATATCAGATCGTCTGCGGCGTATCGGACGCTTTGCCCGGAACGCTTCAGATATTCCCGCGCCTGCCGAAGGGCTGGTCTGTCGATATACACGGCATGAGCGCCGCGGGCGGAACTTTATGTATGTCGGCGTCGTATCCGGAAGACGGCGTGCAGAGAACAGACCTGCGCGTTTCCGGTATGCGCGGAATAAAAAAGATATCGTTCCGCGGAGGACCTTTCAGAAGCGGCGGAAAGCTTGTCATAAACGGCAGGGAAGTACGGGGAGAAGCGGAAATTCACGGCGGTATGACGTGGATAAGAGCGGAGCTGCCGTACGAATCGTTTGAAATAAAGTGACGGAGGTCATTATGTATAAATTTGCGGAAAACAAAAAAGCCAACAAAGATCTGACGGTACTCGGGATCCCGTTCCGCGTATACGAGAAGGACGGCAAAATCGAGAAGATCACGGACGGGACGCTGAGCCTTCCGGGCAGATACGGCGCGCTGTATTTCCTCGGAATGGCGACCGACAGCTGGCAGTGCAGCGAATGGTGGGGACAGCAGGAGACGCTTTACGACAGTACGACGCGTCTCTTCTTCGGCGACAGGATAGGGCATTTTCGCATTATCTTCGAAGATAAAACGATGGAGCTCGTCTCCGTCATCTTCGGCGTAAACGCTTTCAACTATAATCTGTATTTCAAGCCGAAGCCGAACGAGGGCAATCTGATGAGCTTCGAGGCGCCGTACGACGAGCCGTTCAGATCTGATAAAGAAGCGAAAAAACTCCTCGACGGCGCGCTGATACTGAACGAAAACACGGCTGACGATGTGGAAAAGGCGAGCAAATGGATATTCTGCTACAAACCGCGCCCCGACAAAAGCATCGTCTGTATCGAATGGCACAAAGAGGAGGGCAAACGCGCCGATCTCTGCTTTTCCGCGGTGACGGGACTTACCTCCGACTGCGGGGACGGGTCCGGGCTGAGATCCGCCGATCTCGACTTTTTCCTTAAAAAAAGCTGGTACAAACCGCTCGACGCACTGAAGCACAGGATATATCAGTACCGCGACGAGGTGCCGGACACGGTCGATTTGCTTGAGACGGACGGCTTCGACGCCCCGGATATACGCTTTTACAACGCCGGAGGCTTAGACGTGTTCACGAACGTATACCGCAGAAACATCATGGATATGGCGTACGGCAAGATCACCGACGACGGTATGCCCCACACCTCGACCGCAGGCACGGCTAACTTCGGCTGTTACATAGGCTTCGGCACTTTCAACTATTCCGCTTCGTACGGCGCGCACGTCTGGACGCGCGACACGGGCAGGATGCTTATCGAGGTCACAAACGCCGGATATTTCGACCGCGTGCGCGCCGCGGTCGGCAAACTGCACGAGATGCTGTACTATCCGTCCCTGCGTTTCAAGATACCGCACTGGAAACGCGTCGCTAACCTCGTGGCGCAGAACGAAAACGATACGTTCAACGAGGGCAACGAAAACGACGGTCACGCCTCGATAATGACGGCGATATGGTACCTTTATCACAAGGGCGGCGCCGATAAGGCGTGGCTTTGCGAAAACAGAGATCATCTGAAAGCAGCCGCCGACTATTACCTCTGGCAAAGGGACAACCCGGAGGAATCCAACTTTGACCGCGTTCTTTACACGCATTCGGAGACGAGCACGCAGATCTTAGGCGGCTACGACCTTTACTCGAACTTCATCTCGTATTACGCCGAGCTTTTATACGCCTCTCTGTTCGACGAGCTCGGCGATCACGCGTATGCGGAAAAGCTGAGAGCGTTCTGCAAAGAGCTCAAAGCCGGTATATTCGACAGGTTCGTCATGGATCATCCGAGGTACGGAAAGGTGCTTACCGACACGACCGACGACTGCTGGACGTACGAATACAAGCGCTTCGTTCCCGCGCTGATCTGCACGGATTTCCTCGCCTACGATCTTCACGACGCCGATCCGGAGCTGTTCGGACTCTGCAAAAGAACGTTCGACGCCGAGAAAGAGGTGTTTTATAACGCCTATTCCGGCAGGCAGATGGGCTACGGTCAGGGTTATCTTACAAACTGCGCTCTGGCGCTCGATCTTTACGGCGAATACTCCGAATGCGTCGACGCGAGCGCGAAGCTCTGCTACCACCACACGGACGTTCCGTACGTCGTTCCGGAAGGCGTCATAATGCACGGCTCCGGCGAATTCTGGTTCAGAAACAGCGATCTCGGCAACGCCGTACAGCAGGCGGAGATAATCAAGGAGGCGCGCCTTATGGCGGGCGCCGACGACCTGTGCTGCGGCGGTTACCGGGTCATACCGCGTCTGCCGGCGTTTATGACGCGCATATCCGTCAAAGACATGCCCGTCAGATGCGGAGACGGCGTCGGCAGGGTCAGCTACGAATACGCGCGCGGAACGCGGTACCCCGTGTATGCGACCGACGGCGAGCTTTCGTTCAGCTTCGATCTTACGGGCGGAGCGCACCCGGAGTGCGTACGCTTTGGTCCTTTCGACGGCAAAAATATCGATTCGAATAAAAAAATACTGAAAACAGAAGAAATAAACGGCAAATATTACGCTTACGTAAAAATATAGGAGGCTGATATGAATTACAGAGAACATCTTGAAAAGAACGGCGGGATCCTCCGCTTCGATCCGATCTTCATCCCGAGACAGTTCGGCGACGCCGGCAGAAGGCTCCGCATTCATCCGGACGATTATTACGCCTACGGCGTCAAACGCGGCTCGGTCAAGGAGAGGTGGTTTTCCTCCGTCATCGCCGCGAACAACGGCCCTTTAGCCGAGCCGGACGAGGGCATGAGCCGCGTGAACGTGGGACCCGACAGAAGCGAACGCGTATATTTCAAGGATTTTGTCGACGCGCTCGGAGCAGAGCTCATAGGCAGAAAGCTTTACGACAAATACGGCACCTGGCCGATGTATTCAAAATTCTACGACTATACGGGGCCGCTGTTCTTCCATCTGCATCTCGATTTCGAGTCTGCGGCGCGCGTCGGAAGGATCGGCAAGCCCGAGGCGTATTATTATCCGCCGCAGTACAACAACTACCCCGGCAAATTCCCGCACACGTATTTCGGCTTCGACCCCGATACGACGAAAGAGCAGGTCAGGGAAAGGCTTCTGAAATACGAGAGCGGCGACAACAGGATAACCGAGCTTTCGCGCGCGTTCCGCATCGAGCTCGGCACCGGCTGGTACACGCCGCCCGGAGTCCTGCACGCGCCGGGCTCTTACCTGTCGTACGAGCCGCAGTGGAACTCCGACGTCAACTCCGTCTACGAAAACGTCACCGACGGCGAGATCTACGATTACAAATTCCTTTGTGAAAACTGCCCCGAGGACAAAATGCGCGATATCGACTATATAATGTCGCTCATGGACTGGGAGGCGAACGTCGATCCGCACTACAAGAAAACGTATTTCAGGCCGCCGGTCGTGATCGAAGAAAACGAAGATTACGTACAGAAACAGGTCGCTTACGGCAACGATTATATCGCCGCGCGTGAGCTGACCGTATTCCCCGGCAAAACCGTCACGGTCAAGGACGGCTTCGCGTACGGCTTGATCATAACGCAGGGCTTCGGAAAGCTCGGATCATACGACTGCTCGACCGCGTGCATGCTCAGAGTCGGCGGCGT
>CACYEW010000178.1 GCA_902773455.1 uncultured Ruminococcus sp. | reverse complement strand
CTATTCGCTCTTCACTCGTTATTCCCATCGCCCCGCCGCACGGTTTTGCGAAACCTATGACGTTATGAACCGATATATTTATCTGTCAAAACGAATAAAGATCAGCGCTCTTGTGCCGGGGGCGCTTTTCTTATTGCTTGTCCGCTCGGGTGCGGCTCGTTTTTTCTGCATTGCCGCCGCGCTTGCGGTACACGAGCTCGGGCATATTATCGCGGGCGGAGCACTCGGGTATAAAACCGATTCGTTCACTCTCGGACTTCTCGGCGCCGATATAAAGTATCGCGGAGTTATCGGATATAAAGAAGATATCGTCATCGCTCTGTCGGGACCTGCCGCAAACCTGCTGACGGGCGCGCTTTTTCTTCCCGTATTCCGTTCTTTTGCGCTGTACGGGTTCGCTTACGCCGCGCTCAATCTTGCTCCGGTCGAAGGCTTTGACGGCGGCAGAGCGCTCAAAGCCCTGCTCTATGCCGTACTTCCGTACAGGTACGCGGAAACGGCTTTCAACGCCGTTTCGCTTTCGACGCTGTTCATTCTGTACCTTACGGGCATATTCATATTGCTTTACACGTCGTTCAACGCTACGCTCTTTTTCATCTGCATATACACGTTTTTTTCCTGTACGGTCGGAAAACGAAGCTGATTTTTTGCGGAATATATAAAAATCCGCACAAAAAACGGGTTTATTTGAGCAAATTCTTAAAAATAATTAAATTTTCAAAAAGGTATTGCATTTTGCTTCAAAAGATGATATAATAGGCGCGATAAATAAGGAACCGGTCTTCACATGACCGGTCGTCGGTCATCCGATGGGGCGGGGGCGAAAGCTCTGAACGTCCGTGTGTTATATCCGGAATTTTAATCCTTTGCGGTTTTTTTATCTGTATATGACGCCTTATAAAAGAATGGTAACATCTCTACCCTAAGGCACAAAACAAAAATGCTTTAGCGGCGGAGGTGTTTTTATTATCACGGCAACGGAGAAAGAAATGGAAGAGACAAAAATAAACGAGAATAAGAAAAAAATGGAACAGACGAAAATAATCGATCTGAAGAACATCAGCAAGTCCTACGGCGGCGATCCCGTGCTCAAAAACATCAATCTCTATATCAGAGACAAAGAATTCGTTACGCTTCTCGGTCCTTCCGGCTGCGGTAAAACGACCACGCTCCGTATAATCGGCGGCTTCGAGCAGCCGGACGAGGGCGACGTTTACTTTCTCTCGGAGAGAATAAACGACGTGCCTCCGTATAAACGCAGCGTCAACACGGTGTTTCAGCGCTACGCGCTTTTCCCGCATCTGAACGTGTACGAAAACGTTGCGTTCGGCTTGCGCGTCGCTAAGGTGAAAAACGACGAGATCTCGAAAAGAGTCAAAGAGACTCTCGCGCTCGTCAACCTCAAAGGCTTTGAAAAACGCGCCGTAACGACTTTGTCGGGCGGTCAGCAGCAGAGAGTCGCGATAGCGAGAGCTCTCGTCAACAACCCCAAAGTGCTTCTGCTCGACGAACCGCTTGCCGCGCTCGATCTCAAACTGAGAAAAGATATGCAGAACGAGCTTAAAGCTCTGCACGAGCGCACCGGAATCACGTTTATTTACGTTACGCACGATCAGGAAGAGGCGCTTTCGATGTCCGATACGATCGTCGTCATGGCTGACGGCCGGATACAGCAGATCGGGACGCCGACCGATATATACAACGAACCGAAAAACGCGTTCGTCGCGGATTTCATAGGCGAATCAAACATCCTCGACGGCGTTATGATCGACGATTACCGCGCAAAATTCGCGGGCGTTGAATTCAAATGCCTTGACAGCGGTTTCGATAAAAACGAACCGGTCGATATAGTCGTCAGACCGGAAGACGTGGATATAGTCCCCGCCGAAAAGGGTATGCTGAAAGGCACGGTCACCGGCGTTACTTTCAAAGGCGTCCACTGGGAGATCATAGTCGATATCAAGGGCTTCAAATGGATGATCCAGACGACCGATTACTGCGCCCCCGATTCGGTGATAGGCGTATATATCGAACCCGACGCCATACACGTTATGAAAAAATCCGAATATTCCGGTATGTTCGGCGACTATTCTTCATACAGCGAAGAGTTCGACGAGCTTTCGGTCGCCGATCCCGAAGCCGAAGAGCAGACGGGAGAAAAAGATACGGAGGCGGCTGATGAATAAGAGATCGTTTCTAGAACGCTTCGCGCTCGTGCCTCACGCCGTGTGGTCGATACTTTTCATAGTCGCGCCGCTCATATTCATAATATATTTCGCGTTCACCGACAGAAACGGCAATTTCACGTTTGCAAACGTAACGTCGCTTTCAAACTATGCGAACATCTTCGGTCTTTCCGTTGCGTTCGCTCTGATAGCCACGGTGATCTGCCTGCTCGTAGGTTACCCGCTCGCGTTCTTCATATCGCGTCTGAAGCCGTCAAAGCAGAAAATAATGATACTGCTTCTGATGCTCCCGATGTGGATCAGCCTGCTTATCAGAACGTACTCCCTTATGACGCTCCTCGATAACGGCGGACTTCTGAACTCTCTGCTGAACGCCGTGGGCTTCAGAAACGTTCAGATCGTCGGTACCGCCGGCGCGGTCATACTCGGTATGGTATACGATTTTCTGCCGTATATGGTGCTTCCGATATATACGAGCATGTCGAAGCTCGATATCAGATACTTCGAAGCCGCGGAGGACCTCGGCTGCAACGGCTGGAAGACGTTGAGAAGAGTCGTGCTTCCGCTGACGGTGCCGGGTATAATATCGGGCATCACGATGGTGTTCGTACCGTCGATCAGCACGTTCTATATCTCCCAGAAACTCGGCGGCGGTTCGTTCGACCTCATAGGCGATACGATCGAACGCCAGTTCATGAACAAGTCGTATAACGTAGGCGCGGCGATCTCTCTCGTTATGATGATACTCATTCTCATATCCGTCGCCGTGATGAACAAATTCGCCGACGACGATAAGGGAGGTCAGCTTATAGTATGAAAGTTCTGTCAAAGATATATATGGTGATCGTATTTGCGCTTTTATACGCGCCGATCATCGTGCTCGTGCTGTTCTCGTTCAACGAAAAGGGGTCGCTCAATCAGTTCACGTCGTTTTCGTTTTACTGGTATAAAGAGCTTTTCCGCGACGCGACGGCGCTGACCGCGCTCAAAAACTCGCTTTATCTCGCCGTAGCTTCTTCGGTGCTCGCCACGGTCATCGGTACATTGGCCGCGTTCGGCATCAACCGTCTGCGCTCGAAATATATCAAGACCGCGGTCCGCTCCGTAACGAACATTCCGATGATGAATCCGGATATCGTTACCGGCGTTTCGATGATGCTCCTGTTCGTATTCGCGGCGTCGATGCCGTTTCTGCCGATAAAATTCGGCTTCGTCACGATGCTTATAGCGCATACGACGTTCAACATCCCTTACGTTATACTGTCCGTTCTGCCGCGCTTCGCTCAGATGGACAAACATCTCACCGAGGCGGCTCTCGACCTCGGCTGCACGCCGGCAGGCTCGTTTTTCAGAGTCGAGCTTCCGTTCGTTCTGCCCGGCATCGTTTCCGGACTCATGCTCGGCTTCACGCTGTCGCTCGACGACTTCGTAATAAGCCACTTCGTGAGCTCGCCCGACTTTCAGACGCTGCCGCTCTACGTTTATACGCAGACGGCTCACAAGGTCAAATTCAGTATGTACGCTCTCTGCGCACTTATGGTGTTCGCCATACTCGTGCTGATGCTTCTTGTCAACTTTGCGGACAGCTTCAGCGTCGGTAAGGCGAAAGTAAAAAGAAAAAACAAAACCAAAACGGAGGTAAAAGAAAATGGTTAAGAAAATTATCTCGCTTGCCGTGGCCGCGGTATTCGCACTTGCTCTCCTTACGTCCTGCTCGGGCGGCGGAGATACGACGACGCTTTACGTTTACAACTGGGGCGAGTATATCTCTGACGGCAGCGAGGATTCTCTCGATACTAACGCCGCTTTTGAAGAATACTGCAAGACGAAGCTCGGCAAAAACGTGATCGTGAACTATTCCACCTATGCGAGCAACGAAGACCTGTACTCGAAGATCTCGGGCGGAGCGGTCAGCTATGACGTCATCGTCCCGTCCGACTATATGGTCGCGAGACTTGCCGCAGAGGGACTCATAATGAAGATCGATCCGGCGAAAAATATAGAAAACTATCAGTATATCGACGACAATTTCAAAGGTCTGTTCTACGATAAGAACGACGAATATTCGGTTCCTTACACTTACGGTACCGTCGGAATAATCTATAATACCACGATCGTCAAAGAGGACGAAGCCGATATCGGCAGCTGGGCTCTTATGTGGAATGAGAAATACGAAGGCAACATACTGCAGTTCAATAACCCGAGAGACGCTTTCGGTACTGCGCACTTCTATCAGGGCACGAGCGCAAACAGCGAAAACGAAGCCGACTGGAAAGCCGCGCAGGAGCTTTTGAAAAAGCAGAAAAACGTCGTTCAGGGCTACGTGATGGACGAGGTCTTCAACAAGATGGAAAGCAGTTCCGCCGCGGTGGCTCCTTACTACGCCGGCGACTTCTTCACTATGTATGAAGAAAACGAGGATCTTGCGTTCTTCTATCCGAAGGAAGGCACGAACGTTTTCGTCGACGCTATGTGCGTACCGTCGAACGCTCAGAATAAAGATCTCGCGCTCGAGTATATAAACTTCATGCTGAGCGAAGAGATCGCGATAGCCAACGCCGAGGCGATCTGCTACGCTTCGCCGAACAAGCTCGTTTACGAAAACGAGGATTATGCGGCGGATATGCAGGAGATCCATCCGGACGCAATGGATATACTCTATAATTATGATATGAGTAAAATGGAATACTTCTATGATCTGCCGGAAAACATCAGAAATCTTCAGAACGATCTCTGGGAAGAGCTGAAGATAGAAAGCAGCGTAGGATACACGGTGTATATCATTTGCGGCGTGATAGTGCTTGCGCTCGCGGCGGTGTTCATAATCAGAGCGGTCGTTAAGAAGAAAAAAGAATCGGCGATGTGATCGGTGATCCTATGAAGAAAAATGAACTGTTCTTTATGATACTCGTCATCGCCTGCATACTCTCCGCCGTACTGTATACGATCGGAGGCGCTTTGCAGGACGTCGATTATCACGATCTGTCAAAGCTCCCGCTCACCGAACAGCAGGACGAATACGGCAGGATGCAGTCGCGCAAGAGCGCGGGTGAGAAGATACAGCTCGTATCGGCGATACTGATCTTCATAAGCTTTCTCGGCATAATGATCACGTCTCTTACCTTTGCGACGCAAAACGACGAAAAAAGAGCGCTCAAAGCCGAGCAGGCGAAAGCCCGCCGCTGAATCAGTAAAAAAACAAGCCCGTGCGGCTTGTTTTTTTGTATCATTCCGCCTTTGAACGGCATAAGATATAAAAGACCGGAAAAGGAGGAAATGATATGGCAACATTCACAAATCAGGCGACGCTGACCTATAACAACACGTCGGTGCTGTCAAACGTAACGAGCGGACAGCTGACCGAAACATTGTCGGTAACCAAGACCGCGGCGAACGAAACGTATACGCAGGGCGAGAGGATGACGTACGCGGTATCGATCGTCAATACCGGAACGGCAGCCGCGGACGGAATAACGGTCGCCGACGATCTCGGCGCGTTTCCGTTCGGCGATCAGACGCTTTATCCGCTTACCTGGGTGCAGGGTTCGCTGCGCCTGTTCGTAAACGGAGCGCCGGAGGAAGCTCCCGCGGTACAGAGCGAACAGCCGCTTCAGATGACCGGCTTAAGCGTACCGGCAAACGGAAACGTCCTTCTGATGTACGAGGCGGAGATAAACGGGTTCGCGCCGCTCGAACCGGGCTCAGCCGTAAAGAATACGGTGACGTTGAGCGGAGCGGGAGAGCCGCTTACCGCTTCGGCGACGGTGACGGCGACCGCCGAGCCCGTGCTCTCGATAGAAAAGTCGCTTGATCCGCTTACCGTACCCGAAAAAGGCCAGGTACATTATACGATAACGTTGTATAACAACGGAGGCGCCGAAGCCGGAGCCGAAGGCAACCCCGTCGTTACGGATACTTTCGATCCGCCGCTTTCAGATATCACGGTGACCTATAACGGTCAGGCGTGGAGCGAAGGTGCGGATTATACGTACACGGGAGGTACGTTCACGACCTCGGACGGCGCGGTCACGGTACCCGCCGCAAGTTTTGAAAGAGATTCGCAGACCGGATCGGTCACAGTTACACCCGGTCAGACGGTAATAGTGATAAGCGGAAACATTACGTAAGGGAAACGCAGGCCGGTACGGTCTGCGTTTTATAATTTTATTGCAGATCAATGCGTCGGCAAGCCGGCTTTCTTTGCGGCTCTGCCGCCCTTGGGGATTGCCCACCCTTACAACCCCCAAACCCCCTTAACCCCTCCCAAAGTCGTTTCACTTACTTTGGGGTGCGACGGTTCAAGCCGCTTTCTCCCCGTGATCTCGCGCGCGGCGCCCCCCTTTACCGCGCGCGATCATTCGGTACAACCGAATGATTCGGTCCTCTCGTTTTGTGCGTATCACTTTCGTTTCGCCGCCCCCGTATGAAAAATACGGGGAGAGGGGGAGTGCGGGGAATTAGTGAATAGTGAATAGTGAATAGTGAATAGTGAAGGTGTCGCTTACGCGACTTCCGTGCGGCTCCGCCGCCCTTGGGGAGTACCCGCCGTGAACCCCCGCAAACTCGGCGAGCTCGTTT
>CACYEW010000177.1 GCA_902773455.1 uncultured Ruminococcus sp. | reverse complement strand
CATCGCGACGATATCGGTGCCTCCCGTCGTACCGCCGAGATTGAACACGACGGCGGAGCCGACCGCCGGAAGCGCCACCGCGAACACGAGCTCGAGCATCGTATCGCCGGTTATGGGACCGTCAAGCGGTATCAGAAGCTCGAGTATCTCGAGAGAGACGGAAAGCACCGTGCTGCAGTAGACCGTTTTGATACTGAATTCGCGTCCGAACACGATGAACCCGACGACTAAAAGCGCGAAGTTTATAATCAGCATCGCAGTCGCCGGAGATACGGCGTTCTGCAGACTGCCGATCAGCATCGATATGCCGCTGACGCCGCCCATGACGAAATTGTTCGGAAATTTGAAAAAGTATATCCCCGCCGCCATAAGAAGCGTGGCGGCGGTCATTATCGAGTATTCTTTTAAGACTCTTTTGAATTTGTTTTCTTTGCTCTCCATAATCATTCTTCCGGTATTTTATCGTTTTTATCAGATTATATACCAAAAATCCGCGTATGTCAACACCAAATCGAAAAAGAGGAATAAAAAGCGTGCGGACGTGCAATAATCAGCGCGGAGGTGGCGTTATGTCTGACAAAACTATGAAAAATGAATGCCGCGGTCTGATCAGGCGGATCAAGAGCTCCGGATTTTTGCCCGTTAAAGAAAATTTATACTATATCCTGCCGCGCTTGCGGGAAGCGACGGCGGCGCTTTCAAAACGTGCGGATACCGGTTTTCTCGCAAAGCTTGCGAAATGGCTCGGGCTTTGCTCGTATTCGGTACAATACGACGGACTTTGCGTGTTTTTGCGGAGCGAAAACGCCGCCGATACGGAGGTACGTCGCATACGCGCTTATCTTGCCGTCTGCTTCTGCCGCCGCCTTTCCGAAGAAAACGACGTTCTCGGTCTTTGGAGAGAAGCCGAGAAGCTCGATTACCGCAAGCTGATAAACGAATGCTCGCCGCTTGAAGCCCGTCTTTCGTTTTACCCCGATTACGCTCAAAGCGACGACGATTCAAGAGCGGAATACAGAAGCGCTTTATATAAAAAGGCGAAAAAAGAAAACGCCTCGCCCGTCGGGCTTTTATCGAAGATACCTGCTCACAGGCTGACGGCGTATTTGTTTAATGACAAAAATAAGTATTATATTATATATATTATTCTCTTAATTGTTATCACCGCTCTGCCGGTCGGAGCGCTTCTTTTGATAACGAAGAATTTTCCGGTCGCCTTCTTCTCCGCCCTGCCGCTTTATCAGCTCGCCGCGTTTTTATCCGGGCGTATATTCTCGCGCTTCATTCCCGCGAAAAAACCGCTTCGCTTAAACGGAGAGGTAAAGCTGCCGCCGTATCTTATCGTCATAACGGCGCTTCTTGAAGAAGATCCGTCGGAGCATATCAAAGCTCTTACCGATATGTATTTTACCGAGTCCGGCAAAAACGAAGTTTATTTCGGCATTCTCGGCGATCTGCCCGATTCGAAGTCTTATACCGACAAAAACGACGAAAAGCTGATCAAAGGCTACGCGGAAAAGATAGAGGGGCTGAACAGAAGCTGCGGAGGCGGATTTTTTCTGTTTTACAGGCAGAGAAAATACTCCGTCGGTGAAGAAAGCTATACAGCGCCCGAGCGAAAGCGCGGCGCCGTATGCGAGCTGATAAAGCAGATACGCGAGGGAGTATCGGAGCTGCAGATCGTCGGCGACGCGTCCTTACTATATAAAATTCCTTATATAATAACGCTCGATTCCGATACTCTTATGTTTCCCGGAAGCTCCGACGGTATGATACGCGCCGCTTACCACCCTTATAACAGAGCCGTCGTCGATATGAAAAAGCGCAGGGTCGTATCCGGCCACGCTATACTTCAGCCGAGGATAAAAGTCAAACTGCCGGATGATAAGAGTACGTATTTTTCGCGCGTTTTCTTTCCCGATCCCGGTATAGATTGCTACCGGGGAGCCGATTTCGACGTTTTCAACGCCGTTTTTTCGCGCGGAGTTTTCTGCGGCAAGGGAGTTATCGACACTGCGGCTTTTTACGTCTGCGCCTGCGGCGTATTGCCGAGAGGTAAAATTCTGTCCCATGACGCGGTCGAGGGATGCCTTTGCAGATGCGGCGCTCTGACAGACGTCGTGATGTACGAGGGGGCGCCGAAAAACGCGCTTTCGTATTTCAGACGGCAGAACAGATGGATACGCGGCGACGTACAGTCGCTTATCCTCTGCGGTAAAAGCTACGTCGGGCAGGACGGCAAAAGCCGCCTCCCCGGCATGAGAGGCTTTGACAGATACGTGCTGATCGGCAACGTTTTGCGCGATATTACGCCGGTTTTCGCCGTTTCGGCTGTGATAACGTCGCTTTTCTGCTCTTTTTTGCCCCTCGGGTCGCTTTTTGCGCTTTCGTATATTTATCTGACCGAGATACCTTTCATACTGTCGTACCGCCTGCCGCGGCGCGAACGCGCATACCGGATCTGCAGACTTTTTCTCTGTTTATCGTTATTGTTTTACGATTCGTCCGTATCGCAATTTGCGGTCCTTACGGCATTATTCAGAATGCTGACAGGTAAAAATCTGCTTAAATGGACCGCGTCGTCTTTTTCCGAGAAAAAGCGCGACGGAGCGTATTCATATCTCTTTGCGTTTTTTCCTTCGCTTATCTACGGAGCCGCGCTTTCCGCCTTTTCGTACGGCGCCGCGATCGTCTCCGGCTCGTGCGCCGCTTTTTCGATGATCGCGGCGTATCTGACGTCAAGATCGCCCGAAAAGCCGCGGCGGATCCGGCCGGATAAGGCGTTTCTTGTCGAATGCGTAAGGGATCATTTCAGATATTTTACCGATCTCGTTACCGCCGGGCACGGATATCTGCCGCCCGACAATTTTCAGAAATTCGGCGGCGTGGGAGCCGCGCCGCGGACGTCGCCGACGAATATCGGTCTTTATCTCGTCTCGGTCATCGCCGCAGCGGACGTGGGCGTCATAAGCAAAGAATCAGTTTGCGATATTCTCGCTCCGACCGTCGATACGCTTTGCAAGCTGCCGAAACGCGGCGGTCTGCTTTACAACTGGTACGATACGCGCACGCTGTCGGCGATCGGTCCTTACGTTTCCACCGTCGACTGCGGCAATTATCTCTGTTGCCTGATCGCGCTTCGCGCCGCCCTCTCGGAATACGAAAAATACGACGCCGGATGCGAAGAGCTCCGAAAAACCGTGGACGGTCTTATAAATGAATGCGATCTTTCCGTTCTGTATGACGAAAAGAGCGGTCTTTTCCGCATCGGCGACGGCGACGGCTCGGATAACTGCTACGATCTTTATATTTCCGAGATGCATACGACGGATATCGCCGCCGTCGCTTACGGCTTTGCCCCCGTTTCGCATATGTCGCGCCTCGGCAGACCCGTCGCCGCGTCGGGCGACGTACGGGGCTTGTGCTCGTGGTCCGGAACGGCTTTCGAATATTTCATGCCGTCTTTGTTTCTGCCGTCGCCCGACGGTTCGATTTCCGGCTGTTCGCTTGATTTTGCGCTCCACGAGCAGAAAAAGCACGGCGCCGCGACGGGCGCCGGACGTATTTTCGGCATATCGGAATCCTGTTATTTCGCGTTCGATCGAAAAATGAATTATCAGTACAAAGCCCACGGCGTACAAAGCGCCGCTCTCTG
>CACYEW010000176.1 GCA_902773455.1 uncultured Ruminococcus sp. | reverse complement strand
GAGTAAGTGCGCACTTAAGAAAAGCAGACTGAGAACAAAATCAGTCTGCTTTTTCGTATTCAACCGGTATAATGAAGACGTTCGCTTTTCAGTCAAGCTCTTTCAAGCCCGTATACAGTTCGTAATATCTTCCCTTCATCGCGAGCAGATCGTCGTGGTCGCCGCGCTCTATGATCTCTCCGTGCTCGAGGACCATAATGGCGTTGCTGTTGCGGACCGTCGAGAGGCGGTGAGCGATGACGAACGTCGTTCTGTTTTTCATGAGGCGGTCCATTCCGTGCTCGATATGGCGCTCGGTACGCGTGTCGACCGAGCTGGTCGCCTCGTCGAGGACGAGTATCGGCGCTTTGGATACGGCGGCTCTCGCTATGTTGAGGAGCTGTCTCTGCCCCTGCGAGAGATTTGCGCCGTCGCCTTCGATCATCGTCTGATAGCCGTCGGAAAGCCTCATTATGAAGCTGTGAGCCGACGCGAGCTTCGCCGCGGCTATGACCTCGTCGTCGGTCGCGTCGAGACGGCCGTAACGAATGTTCTCCATGACCGTTCCGGTGAACAGATGCGTATCCTGCAAAACCATCGAAACGTTTTTGCGCAGGTGCGAAAGATCGTATTCGCGCACGTCGCGTCCGTCGACGGTTATACTGCCCTCCCATACGTCGTAGAAGCGGTTGATGAGGTTCGTCACAGTTGTTTTTCCGGCGCCGGTCGAACCGACGAACGCTATCTTCTGCCCCGGATGAGCGTAAAGCGAGATATGCTTCAGAACGACCTTGTCGGGGTTATAGCCGAAGGTCACGTCGTTTATGACGACGTCGCCTCTGATCTCGTCCGTACAGCCCTTATCTTCTCTGCCGAACTCCTCCGGCGGCGTATCCATAACGTTGAACACGCGTTCCGCTCCGGCGAGAGCCGCGAATATGGTCGACATATTCTGCGAGATCATATTTATCGGCATCGAGAACTGCTTCGAATAGTTGGCGAATACGGTGAGGTCGCCCGCGCCGAGACGTCCGAGAGCGAGGAACACGCCGCCGACGCCGACGGTGACCGCGTACGCGATCTGCGACATGTTGCCCATTACCGGCCCCATTATGCCGCCCCAGAACTGCGCTTTGAACTGTTTTTCACGCAGATCGCCGTTGAGCGTACCGAATTCTTCGACGCAGGTCTCTTCGTGATTGAAGACCTTTACGACCTTCTGTCCCGTTACGGATTCTTCTATGTAGCCGTTCACCGCGCCGAGAGCCGCCTGCTGACCGGAATAATACTTCTGCGATACCTTCGCAAGCATCGAACCGCCTTTAGCGAAAACGGGTATGAACGCGACCGTTATCAGCGTGAGCCAGATATTCGTCGTTATCATGAATACGAACGTGCCGATCAGCGTTATCGTACCGGAGACGAAAGACGTAAGGGAGTTATTGAGCATCGTGTCGATATTGTCGACGTCGTTTGTGAAGCGCGACATTATCTCGCCCGTGGTGTTTGAATCGAAATATCTTATCGGAAGTCCCTGAAGCTTGTCGAAAAGATCGTTTCTGATCGCCTCGGTGGCGTTCTGCGAAACGTGGAGCATGAGCCTCGCCTGCAGATACGTCGTCGCCATACCGATAAGGTATACCGCGCCGAGTATGATCGCCGCCGCCAGCACGTAGCAGGCTATCGCGGCGAACTTGTTTTCGCCTATGATGTTTTTTATGAAATCGGTCGAAGTAAACGAGTTTATCACTCTGTCGGCGATCACTCCGGGGCCTTTCATCGGTACGGCTTCGCCAGTTACCTCGAACTGGATCCTGTTTATGATCGGAGCGAGCATATACGAGCCGCAGAGCGAGGTGACGGTGCTCAGCAGCATGCAAAGCAAAACGACGATCAGATGGAATTTGTATTTCGATACGTAGCCGAGGATCCTTTTTATCGTCTTGCCGGTATTCTGCGGCTTGCCCTTCATGCCTCTTGCGGCGTTAGGACCTCCTCTGCCGCCCGGTCTCATACCGCCGCCTTTATTCGATACTTCTCTCGCATACTGCTTCTGGAGGCTTTCAAGCGTTCTTTTTGACATCTGTATCGCCTCCTTCCGCTTTCTTATCGTTCTGCGAATAGTATATCTCGTTATATTCGGTATTGTTTTCAAGCAGCTCTTCGTGAGTTCCGCAGCCGGTGATCTTACCGTCGTTCATAACGATAATGAGATCGGCGTCTCTGACGGAGCTTATTCTTTGCGCTATTATGATCTTGGTGGAGTCCGGAAGCTCGTTTCTGAGCGCTTTTCTGATCTGCGCCTCGGTCGCCGTGTCGACCGCGGAGGTCGAGTCGTCGAGTATCAGTATTTTCGGCTTTTTCAGAAGCGCTCTCGCTATACAGAGCCTCTGCTTCTGACCGCCGGAAACGTTTTTGCCGCCCTGCCCGAGATCGTAGCCGTAGCCGTTTTTGAACGACGATACGAACTTATCCGCCTGAGCGTATTCGGCGGCCTGCCTTATTTCTTCTTCGGTCGCGTCTTCGCTGCCCCAGCGGAGATTGTCTTCTATCGAGCCGGAGAAAAGCACGTTCTTCTGCAGGACCATGCCGACGCCCTCTCTGAGGTTATAAAGCGAATAATCCTTTACGTTCACGCCGTCTACGAGAACCTCGCCCTCGTCCGCATCGTAAAGACGCGGTATCAGCGAAACGAGCGTCGTTTTGCCGCAGCCGGTCGAGCCTATGATACCGACCGTCTGCCCCGGCTCTATCGTCAGATCGATACCGTCGAGCACCTTTTCGGGACTGTTTTTATAGTAACGGAACGAAACGTTTCTGAATTCTATCCTTCCCTCCGCGACGGTTTTTTCCTTGCATTCTGCATCTTCGTCGGAGATATCGGTCTTTTCGTCGAGGACCTCTTTAATTCTCCTCGCCGAAGCAAGCGCGCGGGAGAGCATCATGAACATCATCGTGACCATCATAAGCGAAACGAGTATCTGCGTTACGTACGTTATGAACGCGGAAAGATCGCCTATCGGCATATCTCCCGCGTATATCATTTTACTGCCTATGAGAAGCACGGCTATCGTTGTAGCGTTCATGAATACCGTCATTACGGGCGACAGGAAGATCATCACGCGGAAAGCGGAAATACCGGTCTGTTTAAGATCTTCGTTTGCGGCGCCGAATTTCTCTTTTTCGTGTTCTTCACGCACGAAGGATTTTACGACGCGCATATTCGTGACGTTTTCCTGCACGGTGGAATTGAGCTTGTCGATCTTCGTCTGCACCTTGCCGAAGCGTGTGAAGCCGGTCCTGATGATGAACACGACCGATAAGAGCATCAGCGGTATCGTGACCGCGAGCACGAGCGCGAGCGACGGGCGGAGTATTATCGCCATTATAAGCGCGCCTATCAGCATACCGGGAGCGCGGAGCGCCATTCGCAGACCCATATTGATCATATTCTGCATCTGCGTGACGTCGTTCGTAAGTCTCGTAACGAGCGAACCGGTCGAGAAACGGTCGATGTTCGCAAACGAAAATCCCTGTACTCTCTTGTAAATATCGCTTCGCAGATCGGCGGCGAAATTGACCGAAGCCTTCGCTCCGAAATACGCGCCGCCGACGCCGCCCGCCATCATCACGAGCGCGATCACGACCATGAGTATCGCTATCCACGTGGGATACGACCATCCGTAAGTTACGGAATTGTTTATGACGAGCGACAGGCACATCGGCATGAGTATCTCGCCGATGACTTCTACTATCATACACAAAGGTCCCGCGATGAAATACCGCAGATACGGTTTAATGTACTTGAACCATCTTTTCAAAATCATTGCCTCTCAGTCTTTTTTGAGTTTTTAAGGTTTTCTATCATTTTTTCCACGCAGGCTATCAGCCCGTCGAGCTCGGCGTCAGATATTCCGTCGCACATCATCGTGTCGACCTCGCTGAATATCTGCCCCGATCTTTCGACGATCTTCTTTGCCTCGTCTGTCAGGCAGATCGTATTCGCTCTCGCGTCGTCTGCGCGCGGGCTCCGCGTTATGAGACCTGCTTTTTCAAGCTTTTTGAGCGAAACGGCGACCGCCGCGGGACTCACCTCGAGCGCGTTTGCGAGATCGGTCTGCGACGCGGTCGTGCTGCAGCAGGAAAGATACATAAGTATCATATGCTGACTTCTGTGTATGCCGAGCTCGTTTATCGCCGCTTCGACGGCGTTTCGGTGAAGGCGGTCGGCAAGCATCAGATACTTCACCGCCGCTATGCTTTTACTGTCCGTTTTCTGCAAAAATATCCTCCTCCCGATTAACTTATTAAATATTAACGTGTTAATTATAGTTTTACCGCCCTCTCAAATCAACACGATTTTGTGGTGATTTTATATCCGTTTTGTTAATTAGTTAAGATATATTTAATTATTTCTTTTTACGGTCTTGACTTTTTCACCGCGCCGTGTAATATATATAAAGGAGATTATTATGATATTGGTTTTGATTGCAGTATTGATTTCATCCTTATGCGTATACGCCGCGGCGGCGAAAAGATGCGGCACAGATCCCGTTTTCACCGCTCCCGCGCACCGGATCTTATACGTCTTTTTGTCGCTGACGTGGGGACTTCCCATGACGCTTGCCGGCGCTTTTGCCGCTTTGATACTGCTGATATCGGGTCACAGACCGAAAAGGTTTTACGGCGCGGTACTTTTCGAATTGCCGAAGATACGGTTCGGCCTGTCTCTCGGGCTTTTCATCATATCGCCCGAAGGCGATCTTGCCGTCGCCGCGCACGAGTACGGTCACGGCATACAGAATATCTGCCTCGGTCCGTTCATGATCCCGTGCGTGGCGATACCGTCGGCGCTGAGATATCATTACAGAAACATACGGACGAAACTCAAAAAGCCGTGCAAGACGGCTTACGACGGCATATGGTTCGAGCGCTCGGCTACCGAAAGCGGCGTCTCTTACGTAAACTCTATGAAAAACAAGGGGGAAAAACGATGAATAAAAAGGATACGGTCAAAAAAATGCCGAAAGATAAGCTCGTTATCGGCGCGTATATTCTGCAGCCCTACGCGCAGACGAAACGGCACATAAAAGAGCTCCGCGACTGCGGTATAGAGCTTATCGTCTGCTTCAGACCGAAGGACAGAGAAACGCTCGATCTGCTCGAAAAATACGGCGTCGGCTGCATACTCTCGGGCGTGCTGCCCGGCTGGTGGGGCGGCGACGGTCAGAGCGCCGGCAAGATGTACGAAAAGCTCCCGCTCGAGCTTTATGAAAAAGCCGCCGCGGAATTCGAAGCCCATCCCGCCGTATGGGGTATCGATACGGGCGACGAGCCTTCGGCTCTCGATTTCGATCACTACGGAAAGATAACGAGGTTCACCGAACGGTCGTTTGGCGGCAGGTTCGCTTATCTCAACCTTTACCCGAACTACGCTTCCGTCGCGGCCAATACGGAAGATCAGACGAAATGTCAGCTCGGTACGGCGAGCTACGAAGAGCATATAGCCGAATACGTAAAAAAGATCGATCTGCCTTATATCAGCTACGATTTTTACGTCTATTCCCTGCCCGAGTCGATCGGCGTCGGCAAGATGCTCGAAAATTTCATAACAGTATCTGACGCCTGCCGCGGTACCGGGCGCGATTTCTGGTATATACCGCAGGTGAACGGTCTGCACGAAACGGATTTCACGAGCGAGAATATGCTCCGCTATCAGGCTTACGCCGCGCTCTGCTACGGCGCGAACGTAATAAACTGGGCGTGCTATACGGGCGGCTGGTGGTGCAACAACGTGCTCGACGCCGAAGGCAACAAAACGGAACAGTACGATAAGCTGAAAAACGTCAACGCCGAGCTGAGAAGATTCGGCGAGAAATATATGAAATACGACTTTGTTAAAACGCATCTGCTCGGTTTTGAAAACGAACCGTGGATAGAGGCGTTTACGTCCGTAAAAACGGCGCGTTCGCTCGACACCGGCGCCGTGCGCGGACTCTGCTCCGACGGCGAGCTGATCGTCGGCGAAGGCGTATGCAGAAAAGACCGTGACAAACGCGCTCTGCTCGTATTGAACGCGTCCGACCCTTACGACAG
>CACYEW010000175.1 GCA_902773455.1 uncultured Ruminococcus sp. | reverse complement strand
TCGTCGGCGGTGACGTTCAGCACGAGCGAATACCAGCCGTTTACGGCGACCGACGTATCGCTCACCTTAGTGCCGCCGTAATACCACGTATAAGATTTTATCGTGACCTTTTTCGCGTAATCAGGGCGTATCGAAGGAGAGGGCAGAGGCTGACCGGCAATTATCGGCTCCATATCGGAGATAACTTCGGTTATCGCTTCCTTACCGTTCGATCTTACCGACTGATAACCGCAGACGCCGCAGGTATAAACGGTTTTGCCGCCCTCGGTCTTGCCGTTATCGAACTGATGAGCGCCGGAATCGACGAGCTTGCCGCAGGTCGAGCAGTATTTGTAATGATTTTCGGTGTCGGACGTCCAGCCGTTATGATTGCTCTCGTGTCCGCAGACGCCGTAATATACGGGGGAGACGGCGGTCACCGTCCTGCCGGTCCCGCCTGATACGGACGGAGCAAGAGCTATGCCGCTCATGTATATTTTCGTTGACGCGTCGAATTTATATCCTTCTTTCGCTGTCAGCGTGACGATCGCCTGATAAGCGCCGGAGCCGTATACGCAGGTCGTTTTTTCGGTCCCGTCGACGAACCATCTCGCGGCAACGGATAAAACGCCTTCCGCTTCCGTCTTTACGGAGTCCGGACCGAGAGCGGCGCCCTCTTTCATTTCGGCTTCAAGATCGATACGGGAAACGGTTTTCGCGGCTTTTACCGTGAAGGTGAGCGAGTTTTCCGATCTTTCGGAACGGACGTAGCTGTGAGAGCCGTTCCATTCGAACACGCGTTTCACGTTCACGCGGTACGTTTCGCCCTCTTTCCAGTTGTCGTAAAGCGCGTCGACGCTCTGATCGGCAAGTCCCCTCAGCACTCCGCCTTCGGGCGTAACGGTCTTCCATTTGCCGTCGCTTTGCTTTCTCATAACGTAAAACAGCTGATACTCGGCGGCTTTCACTCCGTAGTGAGCGTCAAGCGCCGCGGCGTCCCCGTCGAAGGGGCAAAGCTCCGCAGAGTAGAAATGCAGCTTCATACCGCCGCCGGGCACGTAATCGCGGTGTTCCTCGGTCTTGCCGTCTTCCCATACGAGCCTGCCGTCGGTATACGACGCGTTGAGGTCGATATAGGTATCTCCCTGCGAATCAGGGCTGTATGACGCCGCGCCGGACTGGATTATCTCGCCGTCGCCCGCCTTGATGCACGTTCTCGGCAGACCGACCGGAGCCGCGGCGCCCGTTATGACGGCGGCTGAATGCTTTGCCGGATCGGGGCAGAGATACCGCTCCGCCGCCGTTGTTCTGAATTCGCCGCAGTATACGCTTACGCCGTTTTCGTTCGCCGCACTGAACGCGGCGGCGTTTGCTTTGGCGCGGATCACGCAGTCGTATATTCTGAGGCTGCCGCCCGTTGACCCGATAACGGGCTTTGACGTGAAGCCTTTTCCTTCGCCGCCGTATATCATGCCGTGACCGGTGAATTCGCCCGACGTTACGAGCGCTTCGCCGCCGCCGATATTTATCGCCGTACCCGTGACCGCGTGCTCGGCGCTGCCGTGGCCATCAAGCGAGAGAGGAACGGAAACGGTCTTTGAACGTCCCGCCTGATACGAGCCGCCGTTGATCTCGAGTCTGCCTCCGCGCACGTCGAACAGGTCGCGGACCATTATCATTTCTTCGACTCTGAGCTGAGATCTCGACGGCAGCTGAGCGCACATGACGATCTCGCCGCCGCTGCCGTTCACGGTCAGCTCCGCGCCGTCCTTTACGCGGAACATCACGGCGGCTCTGACGTACAGACTCGACTGCACCGTGTATTTTTTGCCCTCGCCCTGACCGGCGTAATAAACCGTCTCTTCTTTTATTATCGCGGTAGACGCGAAATCGTCGTCAACGGTAAGGCTGTGCGCTTTGAGATTGAGCGTTTTCGCGCCTTTGCCGATCACCGCCCAGGCTCTTACGCCGTTTTCGTCGGTCTCGTCCCATCTGAAATTCGTCGGGAGCTTGTAATACAGATCGGCGTTCAGGTTGATCTCAACGTTGCCTTCTCTCTGTAACGCCTCGCGCAGCTCTTCGACGCTTTCGGTCTCAACGACGTCGACGGCGTGCGCGTGACGCGGCGAAAAAGGAATAAGCAGAAATACCGTTATTAAAGCGAGAGCCAGCGCTGCCGGTCCGTGTTTTCTCATTTGATAAAAGTCTCCTTGCAAATCGTAATATTCGATACTTGTTCTTTTCAATAATATCATAAAACGTCTTCATTGTCAACCTTTTTATTTCTTTATTATTGTTGACTTTTTAACAAAAGCACGGTATAATATTCGTGAAAACAAAGGTGTAAAGAGGTCGTTATGGCGGAAAAACAGGATATAATGAAATTAACGAAGCAGATTCTCTCCGCGCCCGAACCGGGCGTTTACGTGCTTTACGGCGGAGAGGAGTTTTTGAAGCGCCATTTTTTGTCCGATCTCAAAAAAGCGGTGATCGAACCCGATTTCGAAGACCTCAACTATACCTCCGTATCCGGTCCCGACGAAGCGGATAACGTGGTCGAGACGGCGTATACCCTGCCGCAGATGGCTGACGCCAGAATGATAGTCTGGTATAACTCGACTCTCCCCTCGCCTCAGCAGAAAAACAAAAAGCCGGTCGAAGACGCTTTGACGACCGCTTCGGGTTTTCCGTATCTGTATCTTGTCGTGTACCTGTCCGAAACGGACGTGACAAGCTCGAGAGACGATCAGAAGGCGCTTGAAAAGCTGCCCGGCAAAAAGCTGTTTTTCGATTTTCTTCCGCCCGACCGCCTGCTTAAATGGATATTGCGCCATTTCGAAGCCGAGAACGTGAAGATATCGGAACGGGACGCGTCGTTTTTGTGCGACAGATGCGGCGGGAGCATGACGGTCCTGGCGAATCAGATCGAAAAGCTCTCCGTTTACGTCAAAGAAAAGGGAAGAGACGCGGTCGAGCGGCAGGATATAGAAAAGTCGGTGCCGGACGATCCGAGATTTTCGGCGTTCTACGTATCGGACTGTCTGAGAAAAAGAAACGTGACCGGACTTTTGTCTTATATCGACGCGTCGAGAAAACGCGCCGACAAGCCTCAGCTCCTTCTCGCTTCGATCGTGACGGAGACGGAAAAGCTCTGCCGCATCAAATTCGCACAGAAATCGGGCGTACCGTCGGCGCAGATAGCGAAAACGCTCGGCTTGAACGAGTACGTCGTAAAACTCGCCGCTCCCGCCGCCGCTTCTCTTACCGAAGCGGAATGCACGCGGTTTCAACAGGCTTGCTACGACGCCGACGCGCAGATAAAGAATACGCAGTGCGACGCGTACGACGTGCTCCGTCAGCTGGTGTGCAGCTTATGAAGCCGAAAATAAAACTGCCCGTGATAGTCGAGGGCAAATATGACAAAATAAAAATAACGTCGCTGTTCGACGCGACCGTGATCACGACCGAAGGCTTCGGCGTTTTCAAAAACGAAAAAAAGCGGGAATATATAAAAAGACTCTGCGGAAACGGCGTTATAATAGCGACCGACAGCGACGGAGCCGGCGCGCTGATACGCGGGCATCTCAAAGGCGTACTGCCGCCCGACCGCGTGTATAACGTGTATATACCTCAGATCAGCGGCAGGGAGAAGAGAAAAAAAGAAGATTCCGCCGAGGGTTATCTCGGCGTCGAGGGTATGGACGCGGAAACGGTAAAGCGGCTCTTTGAGCCGTTCGTTACGGGCGATACCGCCGCAAAATGCGTTATGACCCGCGCGGAGCTCTACGGATACGGGCTTTACGGCGCGCCCGACTCGAAGGCGAAACGGAAAAAACTCTGTAAAGCCGCCGGTCTGCCGGACAATCTCTCCGCCAAAGCGCTCTGCGAGGCGCTCGGCAGACTTTACGAAAAAGACGAGCTTATCAAAATGATATCGGATATCGGAGAATAAAAATGGCAGAATTACTGAACGACACGATCTTCGGCGTGAAGATCGGAACATGGCTCATTATCGGCGGATGTTTTCTTTTCGTCGCCGCCGTGTTTTATCTCGTTTTTCGCAAAAAGGTCAACGAATGGATAAAAAAGCATAAAGAGATCGTTTTGTACGTCGTTTTCGGCGCACTCACTACTCTTGTTAATTTTATTATTTATTATCCTCTTGTAAATATCAAAGCGATGGAGCCGCATAAAGAATGGTGGGTGCTCGTCGTCAACGTCGTCGCGTGGATATTCGCCGTCGCTTTCGCGTTCGTGACGAACAAGCTCTTCGTTTTCGAAAGTAAAGAAAGCGATAAAAAAACGCTCTTTGTTCAGATAACGTCGTTTCTCGGCTCGCGCCTGTTTTCCCTTGCCGTAGAAGAAGGGATACTCGCGCTTTTCGTGTCGCTTTTGCATATGAACGAAAACCTGTGGAAGCTCATCGCCGCGGTTTTCGTCGTGATAATGAATTATTTCTTCGGCAAATTCCTCGTTTTCCGCAAAAAAAAGAAAAACGAAAAAGATAAGTAAAACGGCGAAGCCGGTTCAGGCCGCGATCTCGTGCGCGGCTTCGCAGCAAGCGGCGGGCTGACGCGAGGTAAGAGTGAATAGTGAATAGTGAATAGTGTAGGTGTCGCTTACGCGACTTCCGTGCGGCTCCGCCGCCCTTGGGGATACCCACCGTGAACCCCCGAAAACTCGGCGAGCTCGTTTTCGGGGAACCCCGGTCCCACCCTTCCAACCCC
>CACYEW010000174.1 GCA_902773455.1 uncultured Ruminococcus sp. | reverse complement strand
TCCTGCCGTTATTTTAATTCCGACAAAAGAGCCGTTATTTCATCGCGGCAGGCGGCGTTTGACGCGAGTACGGGGCAGCGTTCGGAATACGTTATCGGCGAGCCGTCGAAACGGGTCACGCTTCCGCCTGCCTCGGTCACTATAAGCGAGCCGGCGGCGAAATCCCACGGCGAGAGAATAAGCTCGCAGAAGCATCCGAGCCGTCCGCACGCGACGGAGCAGAGATCCGACGCCGCGGAGCCGCATCTGCGGATATCCACCGAGTGCATGAAAAGCGCGTACGCTGCGTCCATTACCTTTTGCCCGAGCCTGTCGCGGTCGTAAGGGCAGGTGCCGAAGGCGGTGAGAGAGCTGCCGAGATCTTTTTCGCTTACGCGTATGCGCTCGCCGTTAAGATACGCTCCGCAGTCTTTTTCCGCGTAAAAAAGCTCGTCGGTATAGGGAAGATATACCGCGCCGAAATACGGTTCCTTCCGGTATAAAAGACCTATCGATATCGCCCGGTCGGAATAGCCGTGTATGAAATTGCTCGTACCGTCTATCGGGTCGATTATGAAAGTGTATCCGTCGCCTAATCCCGACTTGTCTTCGCCGTCTTCTTCGGCAAAAAACGCGGCGTCCGGATATAAAGCCGAAAGCTCATCTTCGAGAAACCTCTGTATCTTCGAATCGTATTCGGTGACGAAATTGAAAGTGCCCGCTTTTGAATGAATAAGTCCGTCGCTCATTTTCGCCGCGCGCATTATTTCGCCGGCTTTTTTTATTATACCGAGTATTTTTGTGTTTTTCGCGTTCATCATAAACCTCGTTTGAGTTTTTCCGTATTATATCACAGCCGGAGCTAATATTCAAGATGAATGATCAAATAAAAATAAAAAACAACCGCGGACGGTTGTTTTTTAATATCGGAAACGGTCAGTTTCCTATCTTTGCGCTGTTTATCTTTACGCCGGGGCCCATCGTCGAAGCGACGCAGACGCTCTTGAGATACTGGCCTTTCGCGGCTGCCGGTTTCGCCTTGATGATCGCGCCCATAAGGGTGTCGAAGTTCTCCATCAGCTTATCCGCGCCGAACGAAGCTTTGCCGATCGGGCAATGGATGATGTTGGTCTTGTCAAGACGGTATTCGATCTTACCGGCTTTCGCTTCCTTTACCGCGCGGGCAACGTCGGGAGTGACGGTGCCGGCCTTCGGGTTAGGCATCAAGCCTTTCGGACCGAGTATTTTACCGAGACGGCCGATGACGCCCATCATATCCGGAGACGCGATAACGACGTCGAATTCGAACCAGTTCTCTTTCGTGATCTTTGCGACGTAATCTTCGGCGCCTACGTAATCCGCGCCGGCCGCGAGAGCCGCGTCGACCTTATCGCCCTTAGTGAAAACGAGCGTGCGGACCGTTTTACCGGTGCCGTTCGGAAGAACGATCGCGCCTCTGACCTGCTGGTCAGCGTGACGGCTGTCGACGCCGAGGCGGATGTGAGCCTCGACGGTCTCGTCGAATTTCGCTTTGGCTGTCTGAACTATAAGCTCAAACGCTTCTTTTTCGTCGTACTGTTTGGTACGGTCGATCAGCTTTGCGCTGTCTTTATATTTTTTACCTCTGAACATTGTTCTGCCTCCCCTCAGTCTGTGACGGTGACGCCCATGCTGCGGGCGGTGCCTGCGACCATGCTCATGGCTGCTTCTATCGAACCGGCGTTGAGGTCGGGCATTTTCGTTTCGGCGATCTTGCGGACCTGTTCTTTGGTGATAGTGGCTACCTTGGTCTTGTTAGGCGTGGCGGAACCGGACTCGAGACCGCATGCCTTCTTGATAAGAACGGCGGCGGGCGGAGTCTTCGTGATGAACGTGAACGTGCGGTCTGCGTAGATCGTAATGACGACCGGGATTATGAGACCGATGTCGTTCTTGGTTCTCTCGTTGAATTCTTTGGTGAAGTTGGGGCTGCTGACTCCGTGAGGAGAAAGAGCCGGACCGACAGGGGGAGCAGGAGTCGCTTTGCCCGCCGGCAGCTGGAGCTTGACGTAAGCTACGATTTTCTTTGCCATTTTATACCTCCAAATGTGGTTCTAATCGGAAGATCTCAGAATAAATTTATCTTCCTCCCACGACGCGTATAAGCAGCAGACTTATACGGCCTTATGACTTACTCGGATATCAGATCTTCGATATCAAGCGTGAACGAAGCTTCGCGGCCGAACATCATCGCGGTACCGGTGACCTTGTTCTCGGCTTCGGATATCTCCGTGACCGTGAGCTCGGTTATGCCGAGGCCCTCGCGGACCTTTACGGTATCGCCGACTTTGAAGCGGAACGCCGAAGGCTTCTTTTCCGGCTGGACGATCTCGCCCTCTTCATCCTCAAGGTGAAGAGATCTGACCTCGTCGTCGGTCAGCGCGACGGGTTTCGAACCCGGGCCGACAAAGCCCGTGACGCCGCGTATGTTTCTGACGATGTGCCAGGTAAAATCGTTCATTACCATTTTGACGAGAACATAGCTCGGAAAGACCTTGGATTCGTGGCGTTTGACTTCATCACCGACCACCTCTTCAGTGACGATAACGGGGATCCTCACGTCGGTAACGACGTCTGAAAGACCTCTGTTTTCAACGATCTTGCGAATGTCTTCTTTGACTTTGTTCTCATATCCCGAGTAGGTATGCGCAACATACCATTTAGGCTCGGGGGAATAATCATCCATCATAGCAAGCCTCTTTCTTTATGCGGAAAGATTTTTCCCGCGCGTTCTCCGCATAAAAACGCGCTGTTTGCACGGACTGTCAGACTCAGATCTTGGTCAGCAGACCGATCAGCTGCGAGAACAGAAGGTCAAGCAGCACCACGATAACGCCGATGACGGCCATCGTTGCGAGAACGATACCCGTGTTTTTCGCCGTCTGTTTGGGCGTGGGCCACGTGATCTTTTTGAGTTCGCCTTTGCAGCTTTTCAGAAAACCGCCGATACGACTGAAGAAACCGGGCTTTTTAGCCTTCTGACTGTCCTGTACTTCCGTTTTGACGGAAGCTTTCGGTTCGTTTGCCATTAGAGCCCTCCCGTTTCCTTACTTGGTTTCTTTGTGCAGAGTATGCTTGCGGCAGAATCTGCAGTACTTGTTCATTTCGAGTCTGTCGGGATCGTTTTTCTTGTTTTTCTTCGTGTCGTAGTTTCTCTGCTTGCACACGGTGCAGGCGAGCGTGATTTTATCTCTCATTTGACGGCACCTCCCGTTTAGATTTGACGGCTTGTCTGCGAGATGGAACAGCACGCCGCCGAAGATTGTACCTCCCTCTGTTGAGTTTACGTTTTTTTGAGCACGTAAAAAGAACCTCACACAGAGGTAACAGTAATAATATCATAAAAAAAATCGTTTGTCAATACTTTTTATAAATATTTTTTCAAAAACAACCTATTTTTTTATATTTGTAAAAAACGGTCGAAAATACGCGAATAATATTGACAAAAAGCGAATTTAAGGCTATAATTATAATAACGAAATATACGAAAAAGACGGAGTTTTGAATGAATTTGAAAAAACTGACCGCATTCTTGCTTGTTTTATGCCTTGCAGCCGGCATTTTTCCGTATATCGAAACGGCTGCCGCGGAAGAATTATATATGTCCGACTACGACGTCGTCCGTAAAATGGACGAGCTGTTCGATATGTTCGGAGGCAAATATTTCACCGTGACTCTCGGACCGGCATGCGGAGTGAAACGCAGAAATCACAGCTGCGCAAACTGTCTTACCAATAATATCGTAAAATCCGACTGGTTCGTCTCCTCATTCGGAGAGGGGATAACGGTCGATCTGTTTCCGCGCACTTATACCGCAGACGGCTATTTCGGAGGAGCGGCTTATTCGTGCGCCGGCTTCGCGACGTTTGCCGAATGGTACATATTCAGGCAGAGCCGCACGGCGAAGGTCGAGACCGTCAGGATCGGCAGATATATGTATACCGCTGAAAACGTGAGAGAAAAAGTGATGAAGGGCGATCTCATACGCATGAAGAACGCCGGTCATTCTTTCATCGTTTACGATTACGACGATACGGGCGTGACCGTGCTCGACTGCAACTGGGGCGCGGAATACAACTGCCTCGTACAGAAGCACGTCATAAAATTCAGTCAGTACGGCGGCGACAGCATAACGATATCGAGAGTGCCGCACAAAACCGACTACGCGCTGTCGGTAACGTACGACGCTAACGGCGGCGGGATCGATTCCGAGATCGTCGGCGACAGATACAGCGTCGCCTCGTCCACCGGCCTCAATATGCGTACCGGACCCGGACTCGATTATCCGATAGTCAAGCTCTTTCCGTACGGTACCGTTTTCGATACTTTTTATACCGACGAACCGGTGAAAGCCGACGGTTACACGTGGGTGAGATCGGTCATTGAAGGAAACGACGGCTGGCTCGCCGTGTCGAAAACGAGCCTCGCCGAATTTGTGTGCCGCATACGTTCGTCCGACTATTACGTCGGCGAGGACGGCACGATCTACAAAGCCGAAGACGGAGAACGGCTGAGGTATATACTCGAATACGGCGCTGAGTACGATAACGGTCTGCCCGAAGCGTCGTCGCTCGGTATTTATTACGACGGTCACGTTTTCCGCGGCTGGTCGTCCGACGAGAACGCCTCCGCGCCTATCATACCGGGAGACAAGCTTTCAGCCGAAGATCTGCTCGAACCGGGTGAGACCGGAGTCACGGATATAAGACTTTACGCAGTCTGGGCGAGCTGGTTCGGCGACTGCAACGGCGACGGCGAGATCGACGGCAAGGATCTCATAAGGCTTCGCAAATATCTCTCGTCACTTGACGGCGGCGAGGCTGACGTGAGCGTCTGCCCCGGTACCGACTGCAACGGCGACGGCGTGATCGACGGCAGAGATCTCATAAGACTGCGGAAGTATTTCGCCTCGTACGACGACGAAGCCGGAACTTCGGAAGTCAATCTCGGACCGTAAGCGGCTGACGCGATGTAAGAAGTAAAAGTGAATAATGAATATTGAAGATGTCGCATACGGGAACCTTCGGCACTCGCTTCGTTTTTGCCGTGGAACCCCTGCCTGCGACTTCTTTTTTTCTTGGGGGTCACCCACCCCTGCGCTCACTTCGTTCGCAACCCCCAACCCCCCTTACCCCTCCCAAAGTCGTTACACTCCCTTTGGGACGCGGCCGGCTGACGCGAAATAAGAGGTAAAAGTGAATAGTGAATATGTTTATCGGCTTACGCTGTCGCGCGGTGGTTCAAGCCGCTTTCTTTCCGCGATCATTCGGCTGCGCAGAATGATCCG
>CACYEW010000173.1 GCA_902773455.1 uncultured Ruminococcus sp. | reverse complement strand
TGAACGGAGTCGAACCATCAACCTGCTGATTACAAATCAGCTGCTCTGCCATTGAGCCACACCAGCGTTTATGTAACCGCAAATTCGTTCCATTCATCTGCGACGGTGTGTATTCTATCACAAACGAGCGGTTTTGTCAATACCTTTTTGAAAATTTTTATGTCAAATCGGCGCAAAATCTTAAAACGGAGATAAAACCGCTTGACAAAATAATGATATTTGCTATAATAGCATTGAAAATCTTCAATCGGAGGTTCAATATGGCAGGCAAAGACAGATTTGAAACGGTTACGGGAGTACAGACGACGAATATGATCGGTTACGCGATCACGGGAGCGGTGCTTGTTCTGCTTTCGCTTTTCGGATTGCTTGTGACCGTCGGCTTGTTTATCGTTCTGGCGACGGTAGCCGTCACTTCGGCGGCGATGCTGATCGTATTTCAGCTCACGATTAAATGGAAGATAGTATTTGAAAACGATCAGATGTACGCGGAAAACGTTTCGACTCATCAGATAAAGAATATCGGGCGCCTCCGTTTGTCCGACCTCGAGATCCGCGATACGAATAAAGAAAAAGATACGGGCAAACTCTTTACCCCGTATCCCGACTGCAGATATGAAAACGTAAAGAATTTCGCCGCGCTGAAAGAATATCTGAATACGCATCTGCAGCCCTGAAAGGAGAAAAACATGAAGTTTTCATCTTTATACGAACCGAAAAAGATGCTTGAATTTTTCGAGCTTCTGTCAAGCGTGCCGCACGGTTCCGGCAATACGAAGCAGATAAGCGATCTGTGCGTGAGATTTGCGAAAGAACGCGGACTTTCTTACGTACAGGACGAATGGAACAACGTGATAATAAGAAAACCGGGATCGAAAGGCAAAGAAGGTCTCGAACCGGTGATTCTTCAAGGTCACCTCGATATGGTCTGTGCCAAACTGCCGGACGATCCGGTCGATATGTCGGTCACGCCGGTTAAACTCTGCTGCGACGGCACGTGGCTTTACGCCGAGACTACCTCGCTCGGCGGCGACAACATATTTGCGATCGCGTCGATACTTGCCATTCTCGACGACGATACTCTTTCCCACCCGCCGATAGAGGCGCTTTTCACGACCGATGAAGAAACGGGAATGTACGGCGCGAACGGGCTCGACGCGTCGAACCTGAAAGGCAAACGTATGCTCAATCTCGATTCCGAAGAAGAGGGCGTTTTCACGGTCAGCTGCGCCGGCGGCGTGAGAGCCGACTGCAGGATACCCGTAACGCGCGAATCGCCGGACGGTTCTGCATTCTACCTTGTCACCGTCGGAGGACTTCTCGGAGGTCATTCCGGTATGGAGATAGTAAAAGAACGCGGAAATTCCAATAAGATCGCAGGCAGAGCGCTTTACGAGGCGGCGAAACGCTTCGGAATCCGCCTTTGCGGGATGTCCGGAGGCAAATTCGATAACGTCATAACCATGAAGACGGAGGCCGTCGTCGCCGTCGGTATGAGCGAAGCGGCGGAATTCGAAGAATTCATCGGGAATTTCGATAAGATCCTCAAAAACGAATATTCTTCGTCCGATCCCGGCGTATATATCACGGCTGAGAAAACGAAATACGAAGGCGGAGCGGTGAACGCCGCCGATACGGAAAGGGTTCTCGGATGCCTGTTCGTTCTGCCTCAGGGCGTGCAGAGCATGAGCGTTGAGATCCCCGATCTGCCGGAGACATCGCTCAATATGGGCGTGCTGAAGCTCGGAGAAACGGAGCTGAAATTCGGATTTTCCATAAGATCGTCGGTCAGAACGAGAAAAGAAGAGCTTTATAACAAGGTCGAGACTATCGTGAAGCTGTGCGGCGGCGCGGTCAGCCCGAGAAACAGCTATCCCGAATGGGCGTACAAAAAACATTCGCCCGTGCGTGAAACGGCGCTTGAAGCGTACAAAGAGCTTTACGGTAAAGAAGCGGTCATATCCGCCACCCACGGCGGTCTCGAATGCGGACTTTTCGCAGATAAGATAAAAGACCTCGACTGCGTATCGTTCGGACCGGAGCTTTGCGACGTACACTCGGTGAGAGAACGGCTCAATTTACCGTCGGCAAAGCGGATATACGATCTCGTCTGTCTGATACTTGCGAAGCTGAACTGAATAAAAACACCCCCGCGGTCAACAATCTGCGGGGGTGATCTTTTTGACGGTGATGTTTTTCCGCACGGTCATCGTGTACGTTCTTCTGCTTCTCGTACTGCGGCTCATGGGCAAAAGACAGATCGGCGAGCTTCAGCCGTCGGAGCTCGTTACGACGCTTCTTTTATCGGAAATAGCCGCTCAGCCGGTGATCGACGACAATATACCGATCTCTTACGGCATCGTGCCGGTCGCGGTGGTCATAGCGCTCGAGGTGATCGCTTCTTTTGCCGTGACGAAATGTCCCCGTCTCAAAAAGATATTCATCGGAAAACCGAGCGTACTCATAAACCGCGGTAAACTCGATATCGGCGAGATGAGCAAAGTCAGGATAACGGCAGAAGAACTCTTATCAGAGCTGCGGCTGCAGGGCTTCGGCGATATCAGAGACGTATACTACGCCGTAATGGAGGAAAACGGAAAGCTCTCCGTCATACCGAAAGCCTCCGCGTCGCCTTCGACCAAAGCCGACGTCGGAGCCGGTGCGAAAGAGAACGGAATGGCGAGAGCGATAGTCGTTGAGGGAAAGATCAACGATGAAAATCTGACCGCTCTCGGCAAAGACAGAGCGTGGCTTTATAAACAGATAAAAGCGCGGAATACCGCGCTTGAAGATATATTCCTGATGACCTGCGGCGACAGCGGAGAAACGGGACTTCTTACGAAAGGGAAAATTAAAAAATGAGATCTTTCATAATATCCGTCGCCCTGCTTCTTTCGGTCGCGGCTTTCGTGGCGGTCTATATAGGCTTTATGCAGAGATACTGCGCTGAAATGCTCGCTCTTTCGGCTTCGCTGCCGAAAGAAGAAGCGACTTATCAAAACGGCATAGAAACGCTGCGTGCGATCGAACGGAAATGGAAAGAAAAGAAAACGCTGATATCGTATCTTATGGATCACCGCGAGGTGGAAAGAGTCGATATCGCGTTTTCGGATATGAAAAACGCGTTTTATTCAGGCGATTTTCAGCAGTATACGGTCTATGCGGACGAATTTGAATACGCCGTGACGAGGCTTTTGCAGATCAGCGGCGTGACCGCCGAGAACATCTTCTGATCAGACGCCGAGCGGATAGACCTTGTTCGATTTTACGAAGCGCCATATATACGCCTCGTCTTCGCCGCGCTTTCTGAATATGATCTCGTAAACGTCGGAATTTCTTCCGTCGCGCGAAAAGCTTACCGAAAGTCTGTACGTGCTTTCGGTCTCCTCCGCGGAAAGCGCTCTGACCGAAACGTCTGATACGGGCGTCTGACCGACGAGCATGAAAGCGTCTATTTTCCCGAGATAAGAATACATCGCGGTGGATTTTACCGCCGCTTTTTTATTGCCGCCGAAAAAGCGGTAGACCGTGTTTTCGTAATCCCCGGCGGGTATCAGCAGACTCAGGCTCAGCTCGGGATATTCTTCCGAAAAACGTTCGAGAAGCGCCCTGTCGCACGAGTATTTCGAATAATACGCAGAGGAAAGATAATTCAGCACCACGTCTATGTATGCGTCGGAAACGTCGGTAAACGAAGAAAACGGAATTATCTCCGCGCCGTATGCGAGCGCCTTCGCCGTTTCGGAAAGCGCCTTGACCGCGTCGCCTTGCAGATCCGGCTTGCCGATCGCCTCTTCCGCGGCGTAATCGTGATCGTCGACGCCGAGTATGGAATTTATGCTTTTCGCAAGCTCGCCGCACGATGATAAAGTCAGCACGGCGGCGATACATAATAAACAAATGAATTTTTTCATGATTTTCTGAACATCTTTTCGAAAATTTCGGAAGCGTAACCGTAACGGCACGTCGTGCCGCTTCGTACGACCGTTCCGACGCCCGAAATTCCGCACACCGCTATATAGGCGGCGATCCCGGAAAACACCGAATCGTAACGCTCGGGCATAAGCTCTTTTGCCGTTTTTTCGTATGAAACGGGATCCTTTTGCGCGGCATAGAGAAGATCTTTAAGATCATTTACGGAGACCGTATCTTCGCCGTCGCCTTTTCCGCAGAGGCGGAACGCGCCGGATATCGTACCTCCGGTCGCATAAAGCGTATCGCAGTCGGCGTAAAAGCCGAGAGATCTTACGGTTTCTTCGATCTTGCCGTTTATTCTTCCGACCGCCGCTTCGTCCGGCACCGGACCGGCGCCGCACTCTTTTGCAAGCGACAGGGAACCGAAAGGCAGACTTGCCGAACGCAGTACCGTTACACCGTCGAATACGGTCAGCTCGGTGGAGCCGCCGCCCATATCGGAGAGCATTCCGCGGCGATCGGGACCGAAAGCGGAAATGAAGCTTCTGAAACCGAGCCTCGCCTCTTCTTTGCCGGATATGACGTTTATATCAAGTCCCGTCTCCGTTTTCACGCGCAAAAGCACCTCGTCCGCGTTTGAGATACCGCGCAGACTCTGGGTCGCGTACGGAAAAATGCGCTTTATGCGCTGTGAACGGCATACGCCGACAAGTTCGCGCATAACGTTAATAAGGACGGATACGCCTTCATCCGATAACGCTCCGGTCAGCCTGTAAGAAGCGAGGGCCGCTCTTACAATGTGTGCGCCGGTCTCCGTGAATTTTCTGCCCGTTGCGTCGTATATATTGAGTTTTAACGTGTTCGAACCTATGTCGATGACAGCGAATTTCATAATCGTACCTCACAATCAAAATGGTAATACATTTTCACGGCTTATTAAAGCGCGGTGATGTAAAGAAAATATTAAATATCTGATTTCCGGAGAAAATATATGACTGACGGTCTGTTTTCGCTTTTGCTCGGTTTTGCGTATATGTTTCTGAAGGTGTCCGAGGGAGACGCCTTTCCGCCGCCGCTTTCGGCAAAGGAGGAAGCGGAATGCTTTGAAAGAATGAAAAACGGAGACAAAAAAGCCAGAGAAAAGCTCATACGCCATAACCTCCGCCTCGTTGCGCATATAGTCAAAAAATACTATTCGGGCGGCAATCAGGAGGATCTTATATCTACGGGAACGGTAGGGCTGATAAAAGCCGTCGATTCGTTCGATCCGAAAAACGGCGCGAGATTTGCCACCTACGCGTCAAAATGCCTGCAAAACGAGATACTCATGCAGTTCCGCGCACAGAAAAAGTATCAGAACGAGGTATCGGTAAACGATACGATAGATACCGATAAAGACGGCAATCCGCTCACATACAGCGATATCATAGCCGTTGACGATACGATAGTCGACGATCTCGATATGAAGATGAAGCTGAAAACCGCGGTAAAGTACGTCATGACCGCGCTTTCGCCGCGCGAACGGGAGGTTATAACGCTCCGGTACGGTATAGGCAGGGAAAGAGCGAGAACGCAGAGAGAAGCGGCCGATATGCTCGGCATATCCCGCTCGTACGTATCGCGTATCGAAAAGGCGGCGCTTGAAAAGATACGGGAGCATATGAAGCGCAACGGATACGACGGGTAATATTTTCCGCACCCGCCGAATATAAATAAACAAAAACGATCGGAGGCAAAAGTTTTGAGAAATCGGTTTCAGAATTTCATAAAGCTGTACGAAGCGTCGGCAAACTCGGACGCGGGCGGAGAATATATACTGCCCGACAATCTGCCGGACGTAAAGAGGATACTGCACGTTATGACGAACGTAAGAAAGAACGGCACGTACTCGGAGCCGTCGTCGCTTTCGTGCGACGGGGAGGTGAGCTTCGGCGTGATATACGCAGGCGACGATTCGGATCTGCATTACGTTATGTATACGTCTCCGTTTACGGCAAAAGCGCCGTACAGAGAAACGGAAAACGCCTCTGCCGTGATATCGAGGCTCCTCACGCCGGAAACGTCGGCAAGGCTTTCAAATCCGAGAAAACTGTCGCTCCGGTGCAGGATCAACGCCGTTTTCGCGGTTTACGGCACGGAGGACCGGGAGCCTTATATCGACGGTATCGAGGACGAAAGCATCGAATACGATAACGTCGGCGAGTGTTCCGATACCGTCACGCTGATAACCGAGCGGTCGATACCCGTATCGGAGGATCTTCACGTGTCGCAGTCGGATCCGGAACCGGAAAAGATCACTGCTCTGTACGTTATGCCGCGGCTCGCTTCGGCTGCGGCGGGCGCCGGTACGCTGAACGTCAGATTCGACGCGGAGGTGATCGTTCTTTACGGGGACGCCGATAAAAAAGCGCGTATGTTTTCGGATCTTATACACGTCTCGCATCAGATAAGCGACGAAAACGTTACGCCCGATTCGGTGTGCGAGTGCGAGATAAGCGTATACGACGTCAAATACGATCTCACCGCCGATTCAAACGGCGAAATGAGGGTGACGGAGCTCGATTTCGTATACGATATCGAAGCGGTCTGCCTTACGAAGACGGAGGGCGGTTACGTTGCGGATATGTATTCGACCGAAAAAGAAAGCGAAGCGGTTTATAAGGATATAACCGTGACGCGCGCTCTGCCCGTATTTTCGGCGAATTATACGGTAAGCGGAGAAGCGCCCGGCAGTCTGCGCGGAGGAGCGGTGTTTGCCACGGCGGAGTGTGAAAACGCGCGTATAACGAACGACGGAGCCTGCTTCTGCGAGGGAGAGATCGGCGTATACGCCGTGACCGGTCGGGACGGAGAATACGAAAGCGTATCTTTTTCTTTCCCGTTCAGGGTGCCGGTAACTGCCGAAAACGTGACCGGAGCCGACAGCTCCGAGGTCGTCTGCGCCGTATCGCTGCCGTCCGTACGCGCGGCGGGCGATAAGCTCCACGCGGATCTCGAGTTATATATGAACGTATTTTCGAAAAAAGAAAAAACAAAAAAAGCCGTTTCGACTCTCAAGGTGACCGAAACGCCGGCGTACAGAAGCAAAAGTCCGCTCATACTGTACCGCCCCGATAAAAACGAAACGAGATGGCAGACGGCGAAAAAATTCAGAGTGCCTGTCTCACATCTGAACGATGAAAATCCCGCCGACGCGAAAATACTCGTCATACCGAACTGAAAAGAGGCCTTCTTCCGTCCCGGGCGTTCATAACGCGGTTAAGTTATGAACGCCCTTTTTCGCTTCAAGCGCATACGGCTTTTGAAAAAACAAACATTTGTTTGATTTACGTATTGACAATATTATAAAACCATGATATAATATAAGTTCACCGAAAACGCGGAGATTGTACGTTATGACCGACGAAAGAGACGATATGTGGGAGCTTGATAAGCTCATACCGAAAAGAAAAAAACAGACCGGTTTTGCAAAAAGGGAACCGGAGGCGGCGTCAGAGCTTACCTTCGGTTCGGACAAGCCCGGTCCGCTCGGTTATACGATACCGAAAAGACCGACAGAGAAACAGGCGGCGGATGAGGTCGAAATCGAATATTCGCCCGAAAATTCGCTTATACTGAACGTAAAAGTCAGAAAATGGCCGACCGAATACACGTTCTACGACAGATTTCTCGTCGACGCGCAGAGGTATTACAGATCGAAGTGCGAAGAAACCCCGTTCATACCGTACTTTTCATATCTGCCGCAGTACAATCAGATGAATATCGATCAGCTCCGCTATTATATTTACTGGCGGCACGAGGTATCGAACGGAAGATACCTGCAGACGGATTACAGCTATATCTTTCTGTATTTTTACGAGCTGATAAATCTCGAAACGGTCTCGACTCCGGAACGAAGGCTCGCAGCTATGTGTTCGCTTCTCAAAGGCTACGGAAAACGCTACGCCCGTCTCGATAAATACGCGGGCGAGTGGATCTGCGATTTCTGCCTGATACACAGACTCCCGCCTCCCGTCGATCTGCTTTCCGGCGTTCTGAAGGACGTAATGCCGGTCGTCGGACTTCGCGAATTCTATATCGCCTGCAAGGACGATATAAAAGACGTTCTTCTGTACGATTTCGTCGCGAGAAACAATACCTACGATTACAAAAAATTCGCTATGCTCGACAAAAACGCGGCTGAGCTTTACGATAAACACCTTATCGCCGCCGCGGTCTACGCGATAGAGAAGACCGAACATATCAAAGACGGCTCGCCGATGCTCGCAAAGACCTGCGTTACACGTACCGCTTATAACGGCGCGCTTTGCGTGAGCGGCTCGAAAAAGAAGCTCGAGGTCGAATATCTGTCGCTGAACAGATCGTACAGATTTCGCGGTATGATAACGGATCTCGTAAAATGCGCCGAAAATCATCTGCGTATCGCTCTCGGCGTTCGCGGCAGGCTGACGGTCAAAGGTCTGTCGAAAGAAGCCGAAGACGCGGTAGCCGAGTATTTCGAGATAAATAACATAAGAAAACCGAAAAAAGAAAAGAAGACCGAAGACTCCGGATTCGACAGAAGCAGATACGAAGCCGAGTCGCGCGGCATAGACTTAAGCGAGGCGGAGAAGATAGAGTCCGGCTCCTGGGAATTGACGAAACGTCTGGTCGGCGAGGAGGCGGCGCAGGACCTGCCTGAGGCTGAAGTTACGGCGGAGACCGATCGCGGGCAGGTCCCCGCGGAGCTTATGAAAGAAGAAACAGAAGCCCTCCCGGATGACCGCTCCGCGTATGAAACGCTCTGCGTTTCATTTGCGCCGCATCAGCTGAGAGTCCTGCGCCTCATCGCAAAAGGGGAGAGCGGAGAAGCGTCTCTTTTCTGCAAGGCTTCGGGTATGCTTTTCGACGCCGTGGTGTCGGATATAAACGACGCCGCCGCCGATCTGACGGGAGACATACTCATTGAAAACGGAAAAATCATAGAGGATTATGAAGACGAGCTTGCCGCCGCGCTTGAAGCGGTAAAAGCGGATCAGGAGTAGATTATGGATAAAAACGAAGTAAAAGTACCGAAAAGAATACTGTCGGCTCTGCTCTCGTCTCTTGCGGCGGGCGTCGTGCCGAGAAGCGGCGCGCCTTATATAGCGATAGGCAGAGAAGAAGAGACGAACGCCGTGCTGAACGACCTCGATTCGGTCGCCGAGGGCGGCGCCGGTATGAGGTTCATCATAGGCAAATACGGCTCCGGCAAGAGCTTTCTTTTACAGCTCATACGCGGCTACGCGACAGAACGCGGCTTTGTCTGCGCCGACGCGGATCTTTCGCCCGAACGCAGGTTCTGCGGCACGAAAGGAACGGGCCGCGCGACTTTCCGCGAGCTTATCAGAAATCTCAGCTGCAAATCGTCGCCGGACGGCTCGGCTCTGCCGGTCATTATAACGAAATGGCTCTCGTCGCTTCAATCCGACGCCGCGGCGGAAGGCTTCGAGCCCGGTACGGACGGATTTTACAAGCGCGTCGAAAGCGAGCTTTTCTCCGTCGTCAAATCGCTTCAGAGCCGCGTCGGCGGCTTCGATCTCGCGCTCGTTTTGTCGAAATACCATAAAGCGTATATCGCGGATAACGAAGCGGTCATGGCGGCGTGTATGCGCTGGCTTTGCGCCGAATATACGACAAAGACCGAGGCGAGAGCCGCGCTCGGCGTATCGGGTATAATCGACGACGATTCGTGGTACGACTATATAAAGCTTTACGCCGTGTTTTTCCGCAGGATCGGTTTCAAAGGCCTTGTCGTCATGATCGACGAATGCGTGAATCTTTATAAGATCTCGAACAGGATCTCGAGAGAGAACAATTACGAAAAAATACTCTCGATGTTCAACGACACGCTGCAGAACAAAGCCGAGGGCATCGAGCTGCTTCTCGGCGGTACGCCGCAGTTCCTTGAAGACAACAGACGCGGCTTATACAGCTACGAAGCGCTCAGAAGCCGCCTGTACGACGGCAGATTCGCCGCGACGGGTTACAAAAATCTGATAGGTCCCGTCATAAGACTTCGCCGTCTCTCCGACTCGGAGCTTTACGCTCTGATCGTCAGACTTACGAAGCTGCACGCGCAGTATTACGGATGCGTCGAGCGTATAACGCAGAAAGAGATGGAGGAATTCATCAGATTCTGCCTTTCGCGCGCGGGCGCCGATTCGATGATAACGCCGCGCGAGATCATAAGGGATTACGTTTCCGTGCTCAATATCCTCATGCAGAACGAAGACGCCGCGGTCGAAAAGCTTCTTTCATCCGGCGCCGTCGGGCTTGAGCATAAAGGACCCGGCGAAGAAGACGAAGACGGCGGCGGCGACGGTCCCGCCGCTCCGCGCAAGTTCTACACGGCGGAAGATATAGACGTATAAAGGAGGACGTTATGGCGGACATATTCGACAGATTTTCACCGCATATACAGGATTTCATTTACCGTCACGGATGGGAAAGCCTCCGTGAGGTCCAGGTCGCGGCGGCACGTTCGCTGTTCGATACGGATAACAATTTGCTCATAACGTCGTCTACTGCTTCGGGCAAGACCGAGGCGGCGTTTTTTCCGATAATATCGATGCTTGAAGACGATATGCCGAAAAGCGTCGGCGTGCTTTATATCGCGCCGCTCAAAAGTCTCATAAACGATCAGTTTTTGCGTATAGACGAGCTTCTCGACGAAAGCGGCATACCGGTCTTCCACTGGCACGGCGACGTCGCCTCGTCTCATAAAAACAAGCTTCTGAACGATCCGAAAGGAGTGCTTCAGATCACGCCGGAATCGCTCGAAAGTATGCTTATGAACCGTTCAAACGATATTGTGAGACTCTTTTGGGACTTAAGATTCGTTATAATAGACGAGATCCACGTACTGATGGGTTCAGACCGCGGCAATCAGATAATCTGCCAGCTCCAGAGACTCGGCAGACTCATTCAGAAGGACGTGCGCCGCGTTGGACTTTCGGCGACCGTCGGAGATCTCGAGCTTGCGAAAAAGTGGCTTTCCGGCGGTTCGCAGCGTCAATGCGACGCGCCGGTCGTAGGAGAGGGCAAAGTCCGCTGGCGCCTCGCCCTCGAACATTTTTACATACAGAACGCGAAGCGCGATCAGACGAGATCCAAGGACGGCGTAAAAGATCCGTTCGCCGTCGAAGAGCTTGAAGAAGGCGAAGAAAAGCCGGAGATCCCCGCCGTGATCGACGCCGGATACGAATATATCTACGACTGCGTGACGGATAAAAAATCGCTCGTTTTCTCAAATTCGAGAGAAGAGACCGAGTATATCACCGCGACGCTCCGACAGATCGCGGAAAACCGCGGAGAACCGGATATATTTCTGATCCACCACGGCAATCTCTCGGCTTCCCTGCGGGAGGAAGCGGAGGCGAAGCTCAAGAGCAGCGAATACGAAAGGCTCGTCACCTGCGCGACCGTTACGCTCGAGCTCGGCATAGATATCGGCAGGCTCGAAAGAATAATGCAGATAGAATCTCCGCATTCCGTATCGTCGTTTTTACAGCGTCTCGGCAGAAGCGGCAGAAGATCGGATCCGCCGGAGATGTTCATGGTCTTCCGTGAAGAGGATCCGCTGCCGGATACGCCGCTGCCTCAGCTCATACCGTGGGAGCTCATACGCGCGATCGCGATAATACAGCTTTATATCGAAGAAAGATTCATAGAACCGCCGTCTTTCAAGACTCTGCCTCTGTCGCTGCTTTTCCACCAGACTCTTTCCGTGCTTTCCGCCACGGGCGAGCTGACGGCGAAGGCGCTCGCTATGCGCGTTTTATCTTACGCGCCGTTTGAGTCGGTGCCGAAAGAAACGTACAGAGAGCTTCTCGTATCGATGCTGAACGGGGATTATCTCGAGCTTACCGACGAAAATACGCTGATAGTGGGTTTAGAGGGCGAAAAACTCACCAAATCGTTCAAATTCTACGCCGTATTCAAGGATACGGAGAATTATTCGGTAAGAAGCGAGTCCGACGAGATCGGCACGATCACGACTCCGCCGCCGGTAGGCGAACGCTTCGCGCTCGCGGGCAGAGTGTGGGAGGTGCTCGAACTCGACATACAGCGGAAGCTGATATACGTAAAGCCCGTAAAAGGCAAAATGGAAGTGTCGTGGCCCGGCGATTACGGGGAGATACATACGAAGATACTTCAAAGAATGAGAAAAGTCCTCGCGGAGGACGCGGTATATCCGTATCTGAAACCGAACGCGGCGAAAAGGCTCGAAGTCGCGCGTCACGTTGCGCGAAATACTTATATGACCGAGCATTCCGTCATATCGCTCGGCGGTATGACGTACTGTATGTTCCCGTGGCTCGGGACGCGTTCGTTCCGAACCTTACGCAAGCTGCTTTCCCGTCACGCGGCTGAACTGAAAATATCGAATATCGAATACGAGGGCTGCTGTTATATCACGTTCAGATACGACGGCGCGGACGGAGAGGAACGTATTTGCCGGTCGCTCGAATTCATCTGTAAGAACGGAGTCGACAAAAACGATCTCGTTTCACCGTCCGAAGCGCCCGTATTTGAAAAATACGACGATTACATACCCGCTTCGCTTTTGCGCCGCGCCTACGCCGCCGACAGACTGCGTACCGATGAAATGATACCGCGCATAAGCGAAATGCGTGCCGAAGCCGAAATATTCAAAAAGAAGAAAGAGAGTAAAATATGACCGAATTCATCTGCGGCGTCCAGAACACCGGCAAATCCACCCTGATCTGCAATCGAATAAGAGACGATCTCAGGAACGGGAAAAGAGTCATTCTGATCGTACCCGATCAGGAGGCGCTTTCCGCCGAGGCGAATTTAGCCGAGGTGTGCCGGGACACACAGACGTATGATCTGAAGGTATACGGCTTTTCAAGGCTTGCCGACGACGTTTTCCGTACTTACGGCGGAATCTGTTACGATTACGTCGACAAGACCGGCGCGTCGCTTGCGCTGTTTCTCTCTGTCTGCTCCGTCGCGCCGTATCTGAAGGTATACAAAAACGTGACCGCTTCCGACCGCGCGCTGATATCGGAGCTGCTCGAAACCGTTCGCGGATTCAAGCGCCAGGGCATAAGTCCGGCTGATCTGGAAGCGGCGTCGAAAGCAGATATGCCGGAGCTTCTGAGAGACAAGCTGTCGGATATGTGCCTGATCTACGCGGCTTACGTTTCAACGATGAAAAACAGCGGCGGCGATCCCGACGACGATACGGAGAGGATGTATAAGACTCTGTGCGAAAACGGAGGCTTTTCCGGTTATACGGTATATATCGATTCGTTCGTAAGCTTCACCGGAGTTCAGCTGAAGGTCATAGAGCTGATGATGAAGACGGCGGAAAAGCTGACCGTCACTCTCGGCGCCCCCGTATCCGCAATGGGCGGAGAGCGTGGCTCCGTACTGTCTCCGATACGCGATACGTATAAAAAGCTCGCCGCCGCCGCAAACAGATTCGGCGGATACACG
>CACYEW010000172.1 GCA_902773455.1 uncultured Ruminococcus sp. | reverse complement strand
GGAAGAAAGCGGCTTGAACCGTCGCGCCCCAAAGGAAGTGTAACGACTTTGGGAGGGAGCAGGGGGTTTGGGGGGTGTAAGGGTGGGTACTCCCCAAGGTAAAAAGAAGTCGCCGGAAACGACGCATTGATTTAAGGTTTCCGATTTATATTCACACTTATATTTCGCCGTAAGTATTACGGCTTACAACTCAGAAAAAAACAAAGGAGGTCGGCATGGCAAAGATCTGGGCAGGCCGCACAGACGGCGCGGTCGACGTTTCGGCGGACGGATTCAATTCGTCTCTGCCGTTTGACAAGAGGCTGTACCGAAACGATATAAAAGGCAGCATCGCACACGCTGAGATGCTCGGACACACCGGCATAATAACCGAAGAAGAGGCGGCGGCTCTGACCGACGGCCTTTCGTCGATCCTCGACGATCTCGACAGCGGGGCGCTCGAATTCGATCCCGCCGCAGAGGATATACATTCGTTCGTCGAGCAAACGCTCACCGAACGGATCGGCGACGTCGGCAAAAAGCTCCATACGGCGAGGAGCCGCAACGATCAGGTCGCTCTCGACCTGCGTATGTATCTGCGCGAAAAGTCCGACGAAATAAGCGAAGCGGTCCGTACTCTCGCGCTCACCGTAACAAAACGCGCCGAAGAATACAAAGCCGTCATAATGCCGGGATACACGCATCTGCAGCGCGCTCAGCCGATAACCTTCGGTCACCACCTCATGGCTTACGTTATGATGCTTCTGCGCGATCTGGACCGTTTATCCGATACCCGACGGAGAATAAACGTATCTCCCATCGGCTGCTGCGCTCTCGCCGGCACCACTTACCGCACCGACCGTTACTTCGAAGCCGAAAAACTCGGCTTCGAAGCCGTGGCGCTGAATTCGGTCGACGGCGTTTCCGACCGCGATTTCGTGATCGAGCTGATATCGGATATTTCCGTCATAATGATGCATCTTTCGCGTTTTTCGGAGGAGATCTGCCTTTGGTCGAGCTTCGAGTTCCGTTTCATCGAGCTTTCGGACGCGTTCACGACCGGCTCGTCCATAATGCCGCAAAAGAAAAACCCCGATATAGCCGAGCTTGTACGCGGCAAAACGGGGCGCGTTTACGGCGATCTGCTCGCCGTACTTACAACGATGAAAGGTCTGCCTCTCGCGTATAACAAGGATATGCAGGAGGACAAGGAAGCCGTCTTCGACGCCTGCGACACGGTCCTCAAATGTCTTGAGGTCTTCAACGGGATGGTCGGGAGCATGAAAGCCCTCAAAGATAATATGCGCAAAGCCGCCTCCGACGGATTCATCAACGCGACAGATCTCGCCGATTATCTCGTCGGCAAAGGTCTGCCCTTCCGTACGGCGTATAAAATATCCGGAAAGATCGTGGCGTACGCCGCGGAAAACGGAAAAACGCTCGAAAGCCTTAGTCCGGAAGAATATAAAGAATTTTCGCCGCTTTTCGACGACGGAGTTTACGCGGCGGTCGATCTGTATAACTGCGTGACGCGCCGGATAAGCGCGGGCGGAACGGGCGTATCGTCGGTCGAGGCGCAGATATCGTACGCGAAAGAGGTTTTGGAAAAATGAAAACCGTATTTATTGACGGAGCCGCGGGTACGACCGGGCTCCGTATCCGCGAAAGGCTGAGCCGGAGAGACGACATATCCCTTCTGACTCTGCCCGACGAAGAAAGAAAAGATCCGGTCAGGCGCAAAGAGGCTCTGAATTCGGCCGATATCGTATTTCTCTGTCTGCCGGATACCGCCGCGAAAGAAGCGGTATCGATGATCGAAAACGAACAGACCGTCGTGATAGACACCTCGACCGCTCACCGCACTTCCCCCGGCTGGACTTACGGTTTCGCCGAGATCGGCAACAGATACGAAAAGATACGAAAATCAAAGCGCACGGCAAATCCCGGCTGTCACGCTTCCGGCTTCATTGCGCTTATCGCTCCGCTCGTCGAAGCGGGAGCCGTAAAGAAAGACGAGCAGCTGACCGCGTTTTCGCTCACCGGCTATTCCGGCGGAGGCAAAGCCATGATCGCGCAGTATGAGGACGAAAGCAGAGATCCTCTTCTCGACGCTCCGCGGCTTTATTCGCTCGGTCAGAATCATAAGCATCTGCCGGAAATGACGGCTGTGACGGGACTTTCCGCGCCGCCCCTCTTCTGCCCCGTCGTCGCACCGTACTACGCGGGCATGGAGGTGATCGTACCGGTCTTCCGCGACCGGCTCGGCTGCGGCGCCGAAGAAATAAAAGCGATATATGAAAAGTATTACGGTACCGGTAAAGGTCTCGTCCGCTTTAACGAAAACTCCGACGAATCGGGCTTCGTATCCGCCGGCGCTTTCTGCGGCAGAGACGATATGGAGATCTCCGTTTTCGGAAACGGCGAGCGCATCCTTCTCGTATCGCGTTACGACAATCTCGGAAAGGGAGCGTCAGGCGCGGCGATACAGAATATGAACATAGTTCTCGGCGCAGACGAGCGCACGGGACTTACGGCAGGTATATAATGAAAGATATGACGAACGGCTTGGTCCTCAGCGCGATGACGATCGGCGATTACCCCGAGGTCAGCGCCCTTTGGAATACGATACGCGGTTTTGCGATACGAAGCGTCGACGATTCGTACGACGGCGTTGCGCGGTTTCTTTTGAGAAATCCGTCGACGTCGGTCGTTGCAAGGATAGACGGCGAGGCGGTTGGAGCCGTTTTGTGCGGTCACGACGGCAGACGCGGCTGTTTCTATCACGTATGCGTAAGAGAGGATCACAGAAGAAAAGGCATAGGCAAGGCGATGGTCCTGTACTGTGTGAACGCGCTGAAAAAGGAAAACATAAGCTCGATTTCTCTTGTCGCCTTTACCGGAAACGGCGCCGGCAACGCGTTCTGGAAAAGCATCGGCTGGAGAATGAGAAGCGATATAAACACATACGATCTCATTCTTAACGAAAATAACGTCGTGCGTTTCAACGAGTGACCGTAACGCCTGCAAGGCGGCGCCCCAAATCATCCCGACGCCTTTACGCCGACAGTATGCGCACTGCCGCGCCCCAAAGGAAGTGAAACGACTTTGGGAGGGGTTAAGGGGGTTTGGGGGTTGCGAACGAAGTGAACGCAGGGGTGGGAATCCCCAAGGGCGGCGAAGCCGCAAAGAAAGTCGCATAGCGACACCTTAGCCCGGCGCAAGCCGGATTTCACACGGCGCAGCCGTATATCATTGCGACCACGTCGCCCGCGGGGGATCCCCCACCCACCCCAGGCGGCTGACGCCGCAGTGAAATCGCCTTCGGCGGTTAAATACGCTTCGCGTGTGAAATTTGCCTCCGTCAAGCGAAATTCGGTTCTTGCGAACCGAGTGAAATTGGAATACT
>CACYEW010000171.1 GCA_902773455.1 uncultured Ruminococcus sp. | reverse complement strand
TCAGATGTGCGCGGCACTCATCACAGAGATGATCCGTTACCTTCGGCGCTCCCGCGGCTATCTTCTGACATTCCGGGCATTTGCAGTCGAGTATCCTCATCGGGTTGGTCTGCAGTCTTTGTCTGCACGTGTCGCAGAGCCGGGATTCGTAGGCGGAGAAGTATTCTATCAGCGCCTGACGGTAAGCGGGGCGGCAGTTTTTGCAGCCGATGCTGTTTATTTTGAGTTTTACGTCTTTTATTCCGAGCTTCTGCAGAAACGTGTAGGCGAGCGCGATGACCGAGGCGTCGGACGACGGGGTATCGGCGCCGAAAAGCTCGGTGCCGAACTGATAGAATTCTCTGTATCTGCCGGCGGCGGGCTTTTCATATCTGAAACAGCTCGTGAAATAGTAGAGCTTCAGCGGCATCGCGTCGCCGCAGAGCCCGTTTTCGATTATCGAGCGCACGACGCACGCCGTACCCTCGGGGCGGAGCGTCATGCTTCTGCCGTCTTTATCTGAAAAGGTATACATTTCTTTCTGCACGACGTCGGTGGTGGAGCCGACTCCGCGCTGAAAAAGCTCTGTTGATTCAAACGTCGGAAATCTTATTTCTCCGTAGCCGAACAGCTCGGCGGTCTGTCTTGCCGCCGCTTCGACTTTCTGCCAGAGCGGAGAATCGGAAGGGAGTATATCCGACGTGCCTCTCGGTTTGATTATCATATGGTGTCTCCGTTTATAATTATAGTATCTGCGGCGCCGTCCCCCGTTACGGTGACGATCGCGCCGTTTGTTTCGAATGTTTTCTGCCGTGCTGAAAGCTCGCGTACGTCAAACGACGAAAGCGGCGTCGCGAAGCCTTCGCCCGTTTGCTTTATGAAGCTTTCCTTTTTCGTCCATACGGTAAGAAAAGCGTAAAGAGTATCGCCGCTTTGTTCGATCTCTTCAAATTCGCGCCGCGTGAAAAACCTTTTTGCGATCTTCATATGATCCGGTATATCGCGCACGGTCTCGCAGTCGACGCCGACCTCCGTATCGGATACGGCGGCGCACACGAGATTTTTCGTATGCGATACGTTGTAGAATAAAGGCGCGTTTTTGAAATACTCTTTGCCGCGGCTGTTTTTATATTTCGGCTCGGAGCCGTAATCGACGCCCGCTTCGGCGCAGGCGCGGGTAAGCAGTTCTTTGCCGGCTCTCCGCCCGTCTTTTTCGGATAAAAGCGTTTTGTGGTAAAGGCGGATCATTTTGTCGGGTCGATGTAAGAAAAGTATTTTTTGATATAATTCAGACCCGAAAGCACGGTGAGAAGCGTCATGATGACGATCGTGACTATCGAAAGCACGTGAGCGTCTCTGATTTTGCCCATGATGCCGTCGCCTGCGAATATGACCGGTTCAAGGAGTACCGACATCACGCATACGACGCTCATAACGGTCTTCAGCTTTCCGAGCTTGCTCGCGGCGATCACCGTTCCGTCGTGCTTTACGGCGATGAGCCTTATCGAGGTTATGGAAAACTCGCGAAAAAGGATTATTGCGGTGCAGATCACGAGTATGAGTCTCAGATATGAAAACCGTTCCGAACCTATAAGCGCGACGAGCGACGCCGAAATGAGAAGCTTGTCGGCTATCGGATCGAGGAATTTACCGAAATTCGTGACCATACTGTTCCTTCTGGCTATCATACCGTCGAAAAGATCCGTCAGCGCGGCGAGCAGAAACAGCGCCGCGGCGACTATATCCGCCCATATCCGGTTCGAAGGCGATATCAGAATAAACAGCATTATAAAGGGTATGAAACAGATCCGCGAAAGCGTAAGTATGTTCGGCAGATTGAGTTTGTTCTTTTCCATTTCTTCAGTCTCCTTTGCGCTTTATGTTTATTTTTTGCTTTTGCCTATCAGGTCGTACTCGTACGCGCCCGTTATGCGTACGTTCAGAAATTCGCCGTCTTCGTGGAGTCCCTGACGTTCTCCCACGTCGAAGAATATCTTGCCGTCAACGTCCGGCGCGTCGGCTTCGCTTCTTCCTACGTACGCGCCCGCCGCGGCGTCGTAGCCCTCGCAGAGGACTTTCACCGTGGTACGGATCTTCTTTTTGTTGAGAGCCTCGCTTATCTCGGATTGCAGAGCCATTATCCTGTCGACGCGGTCCTGCTTTACCTGCTCGTCTATCTGATCGTCGAAACCGTACGCCGGCGTATCTTCTTCACGCGAGTAGGCGAACGCTCCGAGACGGTCGAATTCCGTCTCTTTTATAAAATCGCAAAGCTCCTCGAACTGTTCGTCCGTCTCTCCGGGAAAACCGGCGATCACGGTGGTGCGAAGCGTTATGCCGGGAATGCTTTCGCGCAGACGCTTTATCGCGTTTCTTATCACGTCGCTCTGCCCGTGGCGGTTCATCGCGGAGAGTATTTCGTCGTTGATATGCTGTATCGGCAGGTCGATATATTTGACCACGCGCGGATTGTTCTTTATCTCGTCGATCAGCTCGTCCGTGATCTTGTCGGGATAGCAGTAAAGTATCCTTATCCACGGTATCGAGGTGTTTTCGCAGATCGCGCGTATCAGCTCGGGCAGCTTGTAGCCGCCGTAAAGGTCGAGACCGTAGCGGCTCGTATCCTGTGCGATCAGCGATAATTCTTTGCATCCGTCGGCGTCGAGAAGCTTCGCTTCTTCGACTATATCTTCGATCGTGCGCGATCTGAATCTGCCGCGGATGAGAGGAATGGCGCAGTAGGTGCATCTGTTGTCGCACCCTTCGGCAATCTTGAGGTACGCCGCGTAAGACGGAGTCGTCAGCATCCTTCCGCCGCCGAGCTCGGACGAGTTTTTGTCTTCGAACGAGGCGTATTTTTCACCCGAAAGCGAACGTTTCACCGCTTCGGCGATGTTTTTGATACTGCCCACGCCAACAAGCGCGTCCACTTCGGGCAGCTGCTCGAAGATCTGCTCGCGGTATCTTTCGGCAAGACAGCCGGTGACGATTATCTTCTTCAGATGTCTGTGTTTTTTGAACCACGCTATATCGAGAATATTGTCTATCGCTTCCTTTTTCGCGTCCTCGATAAAAGCGCAGGTGTTTATGATTATCACGTCGGCTTCGGCTTCCTCGCCGGTTATCTCGTAACCTTCGTCTGCAAGAGCAGACAGCATCACCTCGGTGTCTATCTGGTTTTTACTGCATCCGAGCGAAACGAAACCGATCTTTATCTTTTTCATAATTGCTCCTTACGTCGCGGCGATAATTTATATTAGACTATATTATCACATTTATATGAATAAGTCAAGAGTTTTCGCCGCGTTTATGTCGCGTTTGAGATTTTTTGAATACAAAAAGGCTCCCGCGCTCACGCGCAGAAGCCTTTTTGGCGTCGGGTATCCGTATTTTCGTTATTTACCGTCTTTTCCGGCAGACCGCCGCGCTTTTATTCCGTAAACGGCGGAGCATACCGGCAGACCGGCAGCGCATAAAAAGCAAAGAGAGAGGAACAGATACGGGCATCTCATATAAAAGCACTGATCGTCCCTGTTATAAACCTCAGCGCCGGCATATCCTTCGGTCAGAGCGGCGACGGACGAGAGAGTTTCTCCGCGCGAATTTATGACGGTGGAATATCCGGCGGAGGTCGATCTGACGATACATCTTCTCGTCTCGACCGCGCGCAGTACCGCGTGACCGTTATGCTCGTATAACTGCGGAGAATCCATCCACCACGAGTCGTTCGACGATTCGAAAAGTATCTCCGCGCCGCCCTGTACGGCTTCTATGCCGATCTGCTCAAACGTCGAGTCGAAGCAGATAAAACCGCTTATTTTCCCGACCGACGAATCCATCACGACGGTCTCGCCGCCGGCGGAAAGCTCGTCGCCGAGATTCGTAACGTCCTTCAGAAACGGCATCACGGCAAGTATTATATCCTTTGCCGGCGTGAATTCGCCGAACGGTACGGGGTGCTGTTTTCTGTAAGGACCGGTCAGCCCGCCGTCGGGCGAAGCGCACCACATCACGTTATACAGTCTGTTTTCTTCGTCGTACTGATAACAGCTGAAAAGCAGTACCGCTCCGGTATCCGCCGAGAGCTTTCTGAGTTCTTTTTCAAAAGCTTCGTTCGATTCGAGGTAAAGGGAGAAGCAGCCCTCCGGCAAAACGAACAGCTTCGTTTCATTCTCCTTCAGATCTTCGTTTATCATTTCGGTAAATCTGTCGAGCACCTCCCACGGACCTCCGGCGTTGTTTCTGCCGGATACTATGTTGCCCTGCAGAGCCGCCGCGTTATAAGTATCGAGCCCGTCGGTATAAGATCTGTCGGCAAAATAGAGCGCCGCGCCCGCCGCGTAGTTTACGATCACCGAGCAAAGCGCCGCCGCCGCAAAGCACAGCGGCGTTTTTTTCGTTTTTTCACGTCTGAAAACGTAAAACGCGTAAGCAAGACAGGCGTTTACGAAAACGATTAGAAAAGAGAGAAAATACGAGCCGAATACCGAAGCGGTCTGTATACCGACCGTATACGCCTGCTGAGTCACGGCGAGCCTCGACCACGGAGACGCGAGCGGACCGAGCGTATAAACGAATTCGATAAGCACGTAAAAAGCCGATACGAACGGTATGAAAAGCCATTTCTTTGCCTTATACAGTCTGCTTTTTGCAAAAAAAGCAAAAGACAGCTGCCAGAGCGCGAGTAAAAACGACAAAAGCACGCCGATCCCGAACCACGATAAAGCGACGTAGCCGATCGCCTCGCCGGTCGAAAATCCGAGATATTCGAGAGGGTACTGATATGCGAACCAGTAAAAGACGGAGGCGAAGAAGACCACGCCCCATAAATACCCCTTGAAGTACGATCTTACGGGATTTTTATTATTGTCCGCGTCTTTCAGCATCACGTAAAACAACGGTATCAAAGAAAAGTAAGCGATGAAACCGACCTTGTAAAACGTATAGCAAAGCCCCGTGACAAGCGCGCTCGATATTATAAGAAGAATACTCATTTGAAATCACCGATAAACCATATTCCGCCTTCGTCAACGCGGAATTCTTTGCCGTTCAGATACGATAAAACGCCCGACGGAAAATCAAAAACCACTCTGTAAGAGTATAAAGCCTGAAATCTGTAACCCTGCTTTTTGTCGTCGCGGTTCACGCCGTACTTGCCGTCGCCGAGCAGAGGATGACCGATATGCGAAAAATGCGAACGTATCTGATGAGTCTTGCCGGTAATAAGACGGACCTCGAGAAGAGAAGAGCCGTTTTTTTCTTTCAGCACCTTATATTCCGTTACTATCTTCACTCTGCCTTTGCCCGGCTCGTCGTACACCTTCACCGTGTTCGTCGAGCGGTCTTTTATAAGGTACGCCGTAAGGATATCCGCCTGCTTGCGCATCGTGCCGTGAACGGCGCAGAGGTAGTATTTCCGCACGTCGCGCGCCTTTATCCGCTCGTTCATCTCGCGCAGAGCCGCCGCGTTTTTCGCCGCGATCACTATACCGCCCGTGTTTCTGTCTATACGGTTGCACAACGCCGGCGCGAAGCTGTTTTCGGAGTCCGGATCGTACTCGCCCTTCTGATATAAATACGCCTTTATGTGATCTATAAGCGTGTTTCTGTCGCCGCCTTCGTCGGAATGCGAGAGCATACCCGGCTTCTTGTCCGAAAGCAGTATGTTTTCGTCTTCGTAAACGATATTGAGCGACGGCTTTATCGACAGATACGCGTCGTCGGGATCTTCGAGCGGCGCGAAAAATTCGGGCGCGAGAAAACACTGTACCGAATCGCCCTCGCAGAGCATCTGCGACTGATCGGCGCGTTTTCTGTTCACCTTGATCTTTTTCGTTCTGATCGCCTTATACATAAGCGACGGTGGAAGGGTGGTGAGCGTTTTTTGTATGAACTTGTCGAGCCTTTGCCCCGCGTCGTTTTTGCCTATGATGAACTCTTTCATTACAGCTCTACCGTTTGATCTCCGTCTTTTATAACGTAAT